>CALFMR010000300.1 GCA_937880585.1 uncultured Acidobacteriota bacterium | reverse complement strand
ATTCCGGCCATCATCATCTCGCCGTACGCGCGTCGCGGATACGTCGACCACACGGTCTACGACACGTAGTCAATCATCCGGTTTCTCACGCGGCGGTTCGATTTGCCGAAGCTGCCGGGGATCGTCACGCGCGACGAGGCATTCACCGCGCACGGCGAGACGCCACCCGGCGACCTGACCGGTGCACTCCACATGGCGCACTGACGCACGTCTTTCGCTTCCGGACTGGCCGCCACCGCGCGTGGCCCGTCCTCCGGAAGCGTGGTCGCTCGAGACGACATGCGGATCATCCTCACCTGCTGGGGCTCGTACGGCGACGTCTTTCCGTACCTCGCGCTCGCGCGCGGACTCGCGGCGCGCGGGGCGACGCCGGTCATCGCGACGCTGCCCTACTATCGCGACATCGTCGTCAAGGCTGGATTCGAGTTCCTTGCCGTGCATCCGGATCTCGACCCGTCGGACTACGCGCTCATCGCGCGCATCATGGATCCGGCCAAAGGCAGCAAGATCATCGTGCGCGAGCTCGTCGCGCCACACGTGCGCCAGGCCTTTGCCGATCTCCGCGCGGGACTCGGCGACGCGGCTCTGCTCGTGTCGCATCCGCTCACGTTCGCCTGCCGGCTCGTCGCGGAAGTCGAACGGTTGCCCTGGATCTCGGTCGCGCTCGCGCCGTCGTCGTTCTTCTCGGTCCACGACTTCCCGACCGTGCCGCCGCACCTGACGGTCACGCGGCTCGCACGCCGCGCGCAGTGGTCCGCGCGCCTCGTCCTGGCGGCCGCGCATCGCGACACGCGCGACTGGACGACGCCCGTCCGAGCGCTTCGTGCGGAGCTCGGCTTGCCGCCAACGCCGAATCCGCTCTTCGCGGGACAGTTCTCGCCGTACGGCACGCTGGCGTTGTTCTCACGCGTCATCGCTCGGCCGCAGCCGGACTGGCCCGCGAACACGACCGAAACGGGATTTCCGTTCTACGACGAAGACACGCCGCTCGCGGCCGACCTCGACGCGTTCCTCGATGCGGGCGAGCCGCCGGTCGTCTTCACGCTGGGCACGTCGGCGTCTGGAGCGGCGGGCGGGTTCTATCAGGAGAGCCTCGAGGCTGTCGGGCGGATCGGCTGTCGCGCCGTGCTCGTCACCGGCCGCGACCCGCGCAATCGCCCGGCGAGTCCGCTGCCGTCGTCGGTCATCGCGATCGACTACGCGCCGCATCGCGCGCTTTTCGCTCGAGCGTCGGTCATCGTCCATCACGCCGGGGTCGGCACGCTCGCGCAGGCACTTCGGGCCGGGCGGCCGATGCTGATCGTGCCGCACGCGCACGACCAGCACGACAACTCGCGGCGCGCCCGCGCGGCCGGCGTCGCGCGCGAGATCGACGCCCCGAAATACCGCGCCACACGCGTCGCGCGCGATCTCGATGCGCTCCTGTCGGATCCGAGCTATGCGTCACACGCGCGAGCCGCGGCTGAGGTCATGGCGACCGAACGTGGCGTCGATGCGGCGTGCGACGTGCTCTTGCGCGCCGCCCGCGTCACACCGCCGCGCTAGCTCCATTTTCTAACTTGTCCTCACGGCAGAATCGCCGTGAGCGCGTGTCCTTCGATGTTCGGCATCGTGATGCCGAGCCACGCGGCAATCGTCGGCGCGACGTCGAGGTTCCGGATCACGCCGAGCGCCGCACCGCGCTTCACCCCAACGCCCGACGCAATGAAGATCGCGCGCATGTCGGGATCGGTATTCAGATAGCCGTGCGCACCGGGGGTCGAGCCAGCGGCCACGTCTTCGACCGCTTCGCCCGACGTCGCACCGTCGAAGGCAAACCCATCCTTCGCCGCGACGACCACTTCCGACATACGCGGCAGGACATCAGGCGATGGGTAGCCGTATTGCGCGAACTCGGCCGGCGTCAGCACCTCGCTCACGCCGTCGACGCCGGTGAAAGCGGCCTTCACCTCCGCGATCGTCTTCGCCTTGTCGGCACCACCAGTCACGTAGATGTTCGCGGTCCCGCCTTCCGCCACCGCCCATGCCTGGTCGCCGAGCCCGTGCGCCTTCAGAATCACGTTCGCGCGGATACGGTGCTTGAACGTCTTGAAGCCGTGGTCCGAGACGATGAGGAAGGTCGTCGTCGGCAGCATGCCCGCGCGGCGTGCCGCGTCGACGATCTGTCCCACGCGCGCGTCGGCGAGCACGAGCGCCGTGGCCGCTCCGAGCGTTCGCGCGCCGTACTGGTGCTGCATGCTGTCGGTCGTGAGCAGATGGAACAGCAGCAGGTTCGGCTTGTGCGCCGTGATGATGTATTCGGCGGCGCGCGTCCAGATCGCGTCGCGGAACGTGATGGGCGCCTTGGCGAACGTCTGCAGTTCCTCCTCGGTGATCGCACCGGCCTGCACCATCTCGCGCGCCAACGGCGCCTGCGGCTTGCTGTATTCGGGGAAGTCCCACGTAATCGTCGGCGCGTTCTCGATCGCCACCCAGTCGACCTCCGCCGTCGTCAGGCCCGCGTCGTGCGCCCGGTCGTACACGGTTGGCGCGAGCACGAGATCCGGTTTGTCGACGTGCGCTTCGATCCGTACCGGGGCGGCGGTCGATCCCGGCTCGGCACGCACGGGCAAGCCGTTGTAGAGCAAACCGTGCCGCTGGGGCGACACGCCGGTCACCATCGTCGTGTGATTCGGCCAGGTCACCGTCGGGTTGACGGGCATCATCGCGTCGGCGATCACGCCGTCTCGGGCCAGCGCGCGGATGTTCGGCAGCGGGATGGCCGGGTCGTGCAGCGCATACGCCGCGAACCCGTCGAGGCTGATGACGATGACGTGACGGTCGCGGGCCGGCGTTTGCGCCGCCACCGGCGCGGGTGCCGTGACACAGACGAGCACGAGACAGAGAGACAGCAGGCGTGCGAGCATGAACTCCTCCGATGGCGATGTCGCGGATGCTATCGCAGAACGGGCAGACGCCCGGCAGCGGACGGACGAATCCATCATGCGTATTGCCGTGCTCTTCGGTGGTGTGAGCGAGGAACGTGACGTCTCGGTGGCGAGCGGCGCACAGGTCGTCCGCGCGCTGACGTCGCTCGGCCACGACGTCATCGCCGTCGATACCGCTCGCGGCGCGCTGCCACCTGCGGAACACGCCCAGCTCATGACCACGGGGGTCGCCGTCGAGCCGCCATCGGCCCAGACGTTGTCACTCGTCCGCCGCAACGCCCGCATGCTCGTGCGCGAGGCGCCGGAGCTCCGCCAGGCCGACGTCGTCTTCATCGCGCTGCACGGAGGGAGTGGCGAGGACGGCACGATCCAAGCGCTCTTCGACCTCGCCGGCATCCCATACACCGGCACCGGCCATTTCGGTAGCGCGTACGCCATGGACAAGGACGTCGCCAAACGTCTCTTCCGTTCAGCTGACGTGCCGACACCTGACTGGTTGATGGCGCCGGTCGACACGCATGCGGTCACCGCCGCACTCGGCTTCCCGGTCATCGTCAAGCCGAACAAACAAGGATCGAGCGTCGGCCTGACCGTGGTCGGCGATCAAGATGCTCTTTCGGATGCCGTCGACCGCGCGTATCGATACGACGGCGAAGTCATGGTGGAACGCTTCGTCGCGGGTCGCGAACTGACGGTTGGTGTCCTCGAAGGTCGGGCGCTGGTCGTCGGCGAAATTCGACCGCGCCTGGATGCCGTCTTCGACTACGCCAGCAAATATCAACCGGACGGCGCCGACGAAATTTTCCCCGCCGATCTCCCGACCGAAACGACGACGCTCATTCGTGACCTCGCCGTTCGTGCGCATCACGCCGTGAAGGCGGGCTCGTACAGCCGCGTCGACTTCAGACTCGACGAGGCGGGCCAGCCGTGGTGCCTGGAGGTCAATACCGTGCCGGGCATGACTGCGACCAGCCTCCTTCCGCAGTCGGCGGAAGCCGCCGGCCTGGATTTCCCACATCTGTGCGAGCGGCTCTGCGAAATCGCCCGACGCGAGCGCGGGCAGAAGCCATCGTCACGTTCGGTCCTCGCCACGACGATGCGCGTCGATTGACACCTTGCGACACGAGGTATAGCCTCGCCAATCATGGAGCGCCATTCGCGAGGCGGCCGGACGCCACGCGTGTCTCTCACGCGGCTCGATGAGTATTTGAGGGCGCTCGCCGAAGAGCTCAGCGCTCGCGGCGTCTCGGCCACGGCGATTGTCGACGAGGCCCGCGGCCATCTCCAGGATGCGATCGAACGCGGCATCCGAAGCGGCGTTCCGGCCGATGTCGCGGAGCAGCGCGCGCTGGCGAGATTCGGCGCGCCCGCGGTCGTCGCGGCGGCGTACGCGAAACCGACACGCCGGCGGCCCCTGGATACGCTGATCGCGGCCTGGGACGCGGCCACGACCGAGTGCTGGACCGCGCGTCGATCGCTGCGCTCGACGCCCGTGTTCACCGCCGCCACCCTGCTCATACTTGCCCTCGGCATCGCCGCGAGCGCTGCCGTCTTCTCGGTCGCGTACGGCGTGCTCTGGCGTCCGCTGCCCTACCGCGACGCCGGTCGCCTTGCTGTCATCGAAGCCACTCGAGATTATTCCGGCCGCGCGCAGCCCGTGCCGGTCCGGTTCTCTCTTTCGAGCCTCGATGCGTTCCGCGCGGCGCCAGACGTGTATCAGTCGGTCGCGATGGTCGCACCCGCGAGTGCGACGGTCGTCGATGACGTCGGCGCGCGACGCGTGCCTATCGCGGAGGTGACGGACAACTTCTTCGACGTCATCGGCGGTCATCTCCTGCAGGGCCGGCCGCTCCGCGCGGGAGATGAACGGGCCGTTGTCGTCAGCGCGCGGTTCTGGCGCAACGCGCTGCACGGCGTCGACGACGTCATCGGCCGATCGCTTGTCGTCGACGCAACGTCCAACATCATCGTCGGCGTCGCCGACGCGACGTTCCAGATGCCGAGCGCGGAGACGGACATCTGGCGCCTCGCCGCTCCGACCGGTGCGCCGTCGCTCCACGAGCGCGGCGTCGGCCCGTTCCTGCCGATCGTCCGACTCCGGCCGAATGCGACGATCGCCGGAGCAGCCGGTGAAGCGCAGTCCGCGGTCGACCGTCTCATGCACGACTATCCGACGCGCTACGAACACATGCACGCCAGCGTCCGATCGCTTCGTGACCTCGTCGTCGGACGGGCGCGGCCGGCGTTGCTTGCCGTGCTCGCTGCGGCGGTCTTGCTACTCGCCGTGGCGTGCGCCAACGTCGCCGTGCTCTTTCTCGTGCGCCGAACGGCGCGCGCGCGGGCCATGGCCGTACGCGCGGCCCTTGGCGCGTCGAGGCTTCGCTTGACGGGCTACGCGACGATCGAGGCCGGCATCGTCGCCCTGGCCGGAGCATCGGCGGGTCTCGTGCTGTCCGCTGGCCTGGTTCGCGCCCTCGTCGCCCTCGCGCCGGCGAACGTGCCTCGGTTGGATGCCGTCCACGTCGACTGGCCAACAGCCGCGTTCGCTGGTGCGGTGGGCATGGTCGCAACGATGGCCATTGGACTCCTGGCCGCGACACGGCAGGATCGTGCGACGTCTGTCCTGAAGGCCGGAGCGTCCGCCAACGACTCACCGGCCGCGGATCGCGGGCGAAGCCTCCTCGTGATCACCGAATTCGCACTAGTCACGGTCCTCCTCGTCGGCGCCGCGCTCTTCGGCCGCAGCCTGATGCGGCTTCTGCACGCCGACATCGGGGTCTCGACCGATCGCGTCGCGGTCGCACGCGTCGATCTGCCGACGATCGACGGCGCGTCCTCCAACCGCCAGATCGCAAGTCTGGACCAAGTCATGACACGCGTCGGGGGCTTACCGAACGTCCTGGACGTCGCCGCGACGTCGTCGCTGCCACCGAACGTCGCCGGCCTGCAATACACGATGACGCGCATCGACGAAGCCGTCGGCCGCCCGACCGACTATCTCGTCGACGCGGTGACTGTCACACCGCGATGGTTCAATGTGCTCCGCGTGCCGCTCGTCGCCGGCCGCGTCTTTACTGACGCAGACGACGCCCAGCACCCTGCGGTGATGATCATGAGCCGCGAGACGGCGCGCAATCTGTTCGGCGCCGGCGATCCGATCGGGCGCACCATGACGTTGCCGACGACCGGCCCGGCGCGACACGAGACGGTGACGCTCGTCGGCATCATCGCCAACATCAAGTACGCGGGCCTGGACGCGGCGCCCAATGGCGCCATCTACCGGCCATTTGCGCAGCAACCGTGGCCGTCGGTCTTCGTGATGGCCAGGACGAGCGGCGATCCAGCCGAAGTCGCGAGCGTGATGCGACCGGCGATTGCCGGCGTCGATCGCCGCATCGACGTCTCGCAGGCCAGCACGCTGGACGCGGATGTCTCGGCCGACGCGGCGCCGCCACGTTTCCGTGCGCTGCTCGTCGCGACGTTTGCCGCGCTCGCGACGACCATGGCCGGCGTGGGCCTCTACGGGGTGACGGCCTACGCGTTGTCGCGTCGCACGGCGGAAATGGGCATCCGCATCGCGCTCGGCGCGACGCGTGGTGCGATCGTGACGATGGCCGTGTCGCAGGTGCTGCGGCTCGCCTTTGCCGGCGTCGCCATCGGCATGGCTGCCGGCTATGCGCTCTCGCGGATGATCGAGACACTCCTCTTCGGCATCGCGCCGGCCGATTGGGTGTCCTTCAGTGCCGCAGGTGTGATCCTGCTGGCGGTGTCCGTCGCCGCGGCCCTCGGCCCCGCACGACGCGCGAGTCGCGTCGATCCTGTGGTCGCCTTGCGCGCGGAGTAACGGCACTGACGCCTCACGTCTCTGGCACGCACCCTATGAACGCCGAAACGCTGAAAGGCCACCTCGATCTGCTGCTACTCGCCGCGGTGCAGGCACGGCCGCTCCACGGCTACGCCATCGCCGAAGCGCTGCGCGACCGCAGCGACGGCGCATTCGATCTCGCCGAAGGCACGCTGTATCCGGCGCTGCACCGATTGGAGCGATCCGGCCTGCTGTCGAGCCAGTGGTCCGAGGTCGGCGGCCGGCGGCGACGCGTCTATCAGATCACGGCCAAAGGACGCCGCTCGCTCGCCGCTCGTCTCGGCGACTGGCGCCTGTTCGCCCGTTCCGTCCACGCCATCGTCGGAGAGCCGTCATGACGTCGCCGCGGATCGATGACTACCTCACCGTCGACGAGTGCCCGTGTCGCGGTCGGCACGGTCGTACTCATATAGAATGCGGCCTCCAGCTCGCGCCGTCTTCGCATGATCATCACGCCCCGCGTCCGAGGCTTCATTTGCACGACGGCGCACCCGATCGGATGCGCGCGTCTCGTGCGTGATCAAGTCGATTGGGTGCGATCGCAGCCGCGTATCGCTGCATCCACGTCGCCGAACGTGCTCGTCGTGGGCGGATCAGGTGGCTACGGCCTCGCCTCGCGTAGCGTCGCCGCTTTCGCCCTCCGCGCGAAGACGCTCTGCCTGTCATTCGAGAAGGCGCCGACGGCGGAAACGACGGCCACGGCGGGCTGGTACAACAACCACGCCTTCGATCGGATCGCGGCCAGCGACGGCCTCTATGCGCGGACGGTGAATGCCGACGCCTTCGCGGACGAGACGAAGACGCAGATCGCCGATCTCGTCCGCCGCGATCTCGGCGGCATCGATCTCCTGATCTACAGCCTGGCCTCGCCCGTGCGCCGCGATCCGGATAGTGGGACGCTCTTTCGCAGCGCCATCAAGCCCGTCGGCCAGCCCGTCCACATCAAGACGTTGAACGTCGCCAAGGGCGTGGTGCACGACGTCGACCTGGCACCGGCGAGCGAAGACGAGATCCACGCGACGGTCAAAGTCATGGGCGGCGAGGATTGGGAGCGCTGGGTGAGGCACCTGCAGCGCGAAGGCCTGCTTCGCCCTGGCTTCCGGACGCTCGCCTACACCTACATCGGCAGCGCACTCACGTGGCCGATCTACTGGGAAGGCACGCTCGGCAAGGCGAAGGCGGACCTCGATCGCGCAGCCGCGGAACTGCGGCGGCCGCTCGGCGGCGACGCGCGCGTTGCCGTCCTCAAAGCCGTCGTCACCCAAGCGAGTGCCGCGATTCCCGCCATTCCCCTCTACGCATCGCTGCTGTTCAAGGTGATGAAGGAGCGCGGCGTACACGAGGACTGCGTCCAGCAGATCCATCGGCTGTTCCGCGCGCATCTCGCGGACGGCGCCACGTCGCCGACGCTCGATGACGCCGGCCGCATCCGCATGGACGACTGGGAACTCGACGACGCCGTCCAGGCCGAAGTTCGGCGACGCTGGGACGTCGTTGATACGGACAGTGTCATGGACCTTTCGGACCTGACCGGATTCCGCCGCGACTTCCTGCGCATCTTCGGTTTCGAAGCCGCCGGCGTCGACTACGGCGCTGACATCTCGCCGTTGGACTGACGCCGCTGGCCCCATACGAGACGACGTTTCTGGATCTTGGCGTGGAGCCAGTCTCGCCGTAAGGTTGGCGGGAGCGGCGCGCGATGTCTTGTCCTGTGCGACCGCATGAGGGACAGACCATGCGCCAGACCATTTCCGCACTGTGCGTGCTCTCTTCACTCGTCGCGTTCACCGTCGTGGCGCGCGCCGACCAACCGCCGCACGCCGTTCCCGCGCCGGCGGTCGACAATCCGTTGACCGCGGGCAAGGCCGAGACCGCGACGCTCGCGGGCGGCTGCTACTGGGGCATGCAGGAGCTCTTCGAGCACGTCAAGGGCGTGAAACGAGTCGTCGCCGGATTTTCCGGTGCCGCCGAGGCCCCGCCGGACGCGGGCGGCATGGCGGGATCCGGCAGCATGGCGGGCGCAGGCGGCATGGCGGGGGCCAGCGGCATGGCGGGAGCGAACGGCATGGCGGGTGCGAGCGGCATGGCGGGTGCGAGCGGTATGGCGGCCGCGAACGGCACGGCGGCCAATGGCACGGCTGGCTCCAAGGCGGCGCCGGCCGAGGCCGTGCAGATCACGTTCGACCCCGGACAGATTTCCTACGGCCAGATCCTGCACATCTACTTCTCTGCCGCTCACGACCCGACGCAGCGCGATCGTCAGACGCCGGACGTCGGCGCGGAATACCGCTCCAACATCTTCTATGCCGACGAGCAACAGCAGCAGATCGCGGAGGCGTACATCGCGCAACTGACGAAGGCTCATGCCTACGCGAGCGAAATCGTCACGCTCGTCACGCCGCTGCAACAATTCAACCGCGTGCCGGAAGCCCAGCAGGATTACTACCTGAAGCACCCCGATCTTCCGTACATCGTGCAGGTGGACGGCCCCAGGATGGCCGCGTTCAGGACGCTGTTCACCGACATGTACGTCGCCAAGCCCGCGAAGCACTGATCGGCTTCGCGGGCACTCCCGTCATCGTCCGTCGACCGTGAACGCCAGCAGCACGTTGCGCGGCATCCCGCCCATGAACGCGTAGCCGGAATTGACGAACACCATGCCGCCGGCAACGACGGGCCCGGAATCATCCAGCGCGCCGCCAGTTGCCGCGACGCCGTTCACGGTCTCGTACGGACGAGCGGTGGACGAGCGGTGTCGACGTCCCAGATGATCTCGCCGCCTCTTACTTCTGGCTTCTGACTTTGAACTTCCGACTTCGCATTTGACAGGCCAATACAGCAGGCGCTAGCATTCTATTGGCATGGCTAATGCGGCTCCGAAGACGGACGTCCTCCAGGGCACGCTCGATCTGATGGTATTGCGGACGCTCGAGGCGCTCGGGCCATCGCACGGCTACACGGTCGCCGGGCGCATCGAACAGATCTCGAGCGGCGCGGTGCAGCTCAACATGGGGACGCTCTACCCCGCGTTGATGCGTCTCGAGCAGCGCGGGTTCATCCGCGGCGACTGGGGCGTCACCGAAAACAACCGACGCGCGCGCTTCTATCGACTCACGGCCGCGGGCCGGCGGCAACTCGCTGCCGAGACCGCCGAGTGGGAGCGGATGGCGGCGATCATGCACAGCCTGCTCCATCAGCAGGGCTGAGCCGATTCCCATCAGCGTACGGGGGAGGCTTCGATGCCGACGCTGCGCGAGTGGTTCAGTCGTCTCTGGCACACGCTCCGTCCCTCGCACCGCGACGCGGATCTCGAAGACGAATTGCGCGCGCACCTCGCGCTCGCCGAAGACGATGCGCGCGGGCGGGGCGTTGCGCCGGATGCAGCCAGACGCGCGGCAATCCTGCGGGCCGGACCGCTCGCCCCGGCCCTCGACGCCATGCGCGATCAACGCCGTCTGCCGTGGATGGCGGACTTCGGCGTCGACCTTCGTCGCGCCTTCCGAACGCTCGTCCATCACCCCGGCTTTGCCGCGACTGCTGTTCTCTCGCTGGCCCTCGGCATCGGCGCGAATACCGCCATCGTCAGCGTCGTGAGCGGCGTGCTGTTGCGTCCGCTGCCGTTCCCCCACCCTGACGAGATCGTGCAGGTCTCCGTCATGAACGCTTCGGACCCGCGGCTGCCCGCACAGTACGTCACCGGCGCGGACCTCACGGCCTGGCGGACGCACGCGCGATCCGTGCGCGCACTGGCCGCGTTTCTCGTGACGTCACGCACGCTACAGGACGGCGTCGAGCCTGAACGTCTCGCGGTCGTGGAAACGCAGGCGCCGCTCTTCGCCGCGCTTGGCACGCACGCGGCCATCGGACGCACGCTGCGTGATGATGACGCGCCCGATGCCGCGGTCATCTCGGCTGGTCTGTGGCAGCGGCACTTCTCATCTGATCCGACCATCGTCGGCCGCCGGCTCACGCTCGACGGCCAATCGTTCATTGTCGTCGGCGTCATGCCGCATGGCTTTCAGTTTCCGTATCCACGCGGCGCGAGCGCGGATCTCTGGTCGCTCGACAATGGCGCGTCGACGGACGTGTGGGTGCCATGGTCGCGGCGACTCTCGGATCAAGGGCGCGTGGACTCGGTCATTGGGCGTCGGCAACATGGCGCGTCCATCGACGCCGCACGCGTCGAGCTCACGGCGATCGCGAACGGTCTTGTCGCGGGCCGGCACGTGAACGTCGTGCCGCTCAGCGACGTCGTCGCAGGCCATGTGCGGCTGCCGCTCCTCGTGCTGCTCGGCGCGTCCGGCTTGGTGCTACTCACCGCGTGCGCGAACGTGGCGAATCTGCTGCTCGCGCGCGCCGCGTCCCGCGCGCACGAAACGGCGGTTCGCGCCGCGCTCGGCGCGAGCCGCTGGCGGCTGGTGCGCCAGCACGTCGCCGAGGGACTCCTGCTCTCGGGCGCGGGCGGCGTGTGCGGACTGCTCGTCGCCGTCGCGGCCATGCCGCCGCTCGTCGCGATCGCGGGCAGCTATCTGCCGCGCGCGACCGACATCGGTCTCGACTGGCGCGTGCTCGCCGTACTCGCCGGCGTGTGCCTTGCTGCGGGCGTCGTCTTTGGCGTCGTTCCTGGTGCGCGGGTCGATCTCGAACGCGACATGAAATCCGGTGAGCGGGGCAACGCGCCGCACGGGCGCGTTCGAGACGGCCTCGTCGTCGCCGAGGTCGCGCTGGCCTTCGCCTTGCTCGTCGGCGCCGGCCTGCTGCTGCGCACGTTCGTGAACTTGCGCCACGCGCCGTCCGGCTTCGATGCGGCCGGCGTGCTCACGGCTCACATCGCCGTGGCCAACGCCGACGAATCGGCGGCCATCGACGCACGCGTCCGTTCAATCCCTGGCGTTCAGGCAGCGGGATTTGTCTCGCTGCTGCCGCTACAGGAATCCGGCTGGTTCGGGCGCTTCGCCATCGATGGCCGTGACGGCATGGGATCGGCCGAGTTCCGCTACGTCACGCCCGGCTACTTCCGCGCGATGGGCATTCCGATCACGCGAGGACGCACATTCACGACGGCAGATCGCGCCGACGCGGCGCTTGCCCTTGTCGTGAACGACGCGTTCGTCCGACAGTATCTGCCCGATGTCGATCCAATCGGTCGCGTCCTGCACGATCGCGGCGAGATCGTCGGCGTGGTTGGCGACGTACGTCAGGTTGGTCTGGACGAATCGCCCGTGCCCGAGATCTACTATCCGGTCGCGCAGAACTTCGCGCAGTTGTCGAGCGTCGGGTCGACGCTGGTCGTGCGCAGCGACCAGCCATTCCCATGGCTCGCCGACGCGATTCGCGCGGCCGTCCGCGACGTCAACCCGCATCAGGCCACGTTTCGCGTCGAGCCGATGACGGACGTCGTCGCGGCGTCGATGGGCGACCGCACGTTGTACGTCTCGCTTCTCGGCATCTTCGCCATCATCGGCACGGCGGTCGCCGCGGCGGGTGTCCATGCGGTCATCGCGTATCTCGTTGCCACGCGGACGCGCGAAATCGGTATCAGGCTCGCGCTCGGTGCGACGACCGGCGACGTGCGGCGCCTCATCATGAGACGCGGAGCCGCGCTCGTCGCCGTAGGCCTGGCGGCCGGCGGCGTCGCAGCGCTGTTGCTGACGCGATTTCTGCAAGGCGCGCTCTTCGGCGTCGCCGCGATCGACCCGCTGACGTTCGCCGGTGTGGCCGTTTTGCTCGCGCTGGTCGGTCTGGTCGCCTCGGTCGGACCGGCCGAGCGCGCCGCGCGCATCGATCCGGCGGTCACGATGCGGATCGAATAGCGCGGAGATCGAGCGGTCGCTTGACCGCCGCGGTCGCGACCGCTCATGCTGGTAGTCACATGCAAGGCATCCGCATCTCGCCCGGCAAGGCGCAGTGCCGGTTCTGTGGCGACGAAGTGCCGCAGAACCGCCTGTCCACTCACATCGCACGCAAACACGCCCGCCCCGCGCGTCAGGACCTGACGCCCACGCTCGTGCGCAAGCGCCCCGAGCCGGAGACGCCCACGTCGAAATAAACGAGGCCGGTTGTCGAATGGAGATCGGCCTGTCAGAATGATGAGAGCAGTCATTCCTCTGTGGGGGCGATCTGGCTTCGACGGGGGCAAGGGACTGTTGGATGCGTGCCGAGCTCGTCCATCTCGCTCGTTAAACCGGTGGGCAACCAACGTAACTGCGGAACCGCAGCTTGCGCTCGCGGCCTAACTAGGCTCGCGACGTTCACCCTGACCAGCCTGCGGGTTGGGAGTGAACGCCATTCAGCAGGATAGTTCTGGCGTGCGTCCGGCGCGCCGGAGCGAAACCTAACGGACTAGTCGCCGGCGCTTTCGCCGTTCTCGGTTGCCGGTGACGAAAACACAAGGGCGGCTACGCACGTAGAGTCTGACAGCGACAGGCCTTTCGGACGCGGGTTCGACTCCCGCCGCCTCCACCAACCTTCGCCGGTCGCTCGCTGCGCTCGCGGCTTCGGTTGGCGAGCCGCACCACGCGAGCGAACGCGAAGGGCGTCCGCCGCTGCGCGAAGGCGGACTCTTCCCTCAATCGTCGCCTGTCCTCGGCCAGCAATCGCAGCAAACTCGCGCTGACGCGCGAACGTCGCACAACAGAGCTATACTCTGTGCGCTCTTGGACACAATCGCGCAGACTCCAGTCATCCATCCTTGGACCTGAGCGACGAACAACTGTCAATTTCCGTCGAGGCAAGCCGAGGATTCGACCGTGGGATCGATCCTCGCTGTAAGTCCACGTCCCACGAGCGGGAGACGGACATGCGAGCGCGATGGCTTCTGGTGGGGCTGGCGGTCTCGTGGGCGGTGGCGTGCGGAGGCAGCAGCAACAAGTCGCCGACCGGTCCTGATTCGACTGGCGGCAACCAGACCTCCGGAAATTCGGTCAAGTGCACCGCCGTCAACCTTGGGTCGGGCATTGTCATCGCGCAGGGCACCATGACCGCCCAAATCGACGGCGCGACGTGGACGGCCGACTGCATCGGCGCCGGTATCAAACAGGCGACGGCGAAGAAGCAAACCTTGCAGGTCGTCGGCGCCGACTACAAGAACGACAAGCCGCGGGTGCTCGGGTTGACGATGGAGACCGGCGTCGGCACCTCCACGGTGGGCGTGCTGTCTCCGCTCGTGGCCGCGCTGGCGGACGCCTGGGTCGGAGACGCGAAGACGTGGACGGCCGCGATCGGTCAGGGAAGCGGCAGCCTGACCCTGACGGCGCAGACCAGCAACAGCGCGACCGGAACGTTCACCTTCACGATGCAGCCCGTCGCGATTTCCGGCGCGTCGGCCCCGGCGAACGTCACGAACGGATCGTTCAACGTCACGTTCTGAGAGTCGGATTGCGAACGGTCGCGGGAACCACCGCCACGCGGCTGCCACACTCAACGCGTTTCGCTGCGCGCCGCGAGCGCCCGGCGGATGAAGTCGCGTTCGCGCGGATCGGAAAAGGGCGCGAGCGCGCGCTTGATCTTCGCGCGCTGCTCGTCCGAGAGCTCCTCGAGCAGCGTGTCGGGATCGAATGACGCCGGTTTGGCCGTGACGTGGCCCGCGAGCTTCTCGTCTGTCGTGTCCGCCATCTGCCGGCCGAGCTCGATGTACCTCGCGGCCAGCGCCTGACCGCGTGGTCCGGCCGGGTCGTCGTCCAGCGCGGCGCGAATGTCTGCGAACAGGACCAGCCAACGTTGACGGAGGGCGTCTCGCTCGTCCGAGCTCATCGCGCTCAGACGAACGCGCTTCTGTTCGATTAGTTCGTAGGCCTGCTCCCGCCAGTTCTCGTGGTTCTGCCGCATCTCAATCACATCGATGATTCGTTTGAAGAGCGTCGCGTCCGCGCGGCCGGTCATCCGCACGGACTGTTCCGCCGTCGCAATCGCCTCGATGGTCGAGGACAACAGACGGCGTCTGGCTTCGAGCGTTTGGCGCTGTCGAAAGAACACGTGCGCGAGGTCGGCGGGCGCTTCGGTCCGTACGAGCGGGATTTGCTTGAGGCGAACGCCGATGAACTTCAGCACCACGATCTGCTCGAGCACCTGCAAATCGCGATCGGTATAGACGCGATAGCCGGCGGCCGTGCGGCGCGGCCTCAGCAGGCCGAGCCGTTCGTAGTGACGGAGCGCGCGAACCGTGACACCCGCGAGCGCGGCGAACTCGGCGGCGCGGTACGTCGCGTCATGACTCTTGGACATCGCGAAACGAGCATGCGCCCTGACGCAAGGTCCGAGTCAAGCGCTCTCCTCTACCCCATCGGCGGCCGATGAAAATACCCTGTCGCGAACGCGTACAAGTACATGTGCGCGATGACGATGAGTGCGCACAGCAGCGCTGAGGCGACGAGACCGACGGCTGGCACGCGGCGCCACAACCACCTGAGGCCGGCGACGGCATAGACGACGGCGGGCGGCAGCAGGAACAGAATGTACTTCGTCTTGAGGGCCCAGCTCGCCTGCGGCAGGAACCACCAGACGTACGCGGCGAAGCCGATGACGCACAGCGCGAGCAGCGGCCACGTCTCGCGTCGGCGGATGGTGACAACGACGCCCAGGAGCGCCAGCGCCTCCG
This sequence comes from uncultured Acidobacteriota bacterium, assembly GCA_937880585.1. Lineage (GTDB taxonomy): Bacteria > Acidobacteriota > Vicinamibacteria > Vicinamibacterales > SCN-69-37 > CALFMR01. Next base: position 5,781 of record CALFMR010000300.1, on the reverse strand, counting down.
GCACCAATCCCAGCTCGATGACGCTCATCGTCAGCCACGCCGGAATGAACTTGCGCGGATACGGATCGCTCGGATCGCCGTGTCGCGATCGAATGGAGAATATGCTCATGTCGCTCCACGCGAGCGCATGGAGCGTCGTGAAGACGCTACGGTAGACGGGAAACGACGTCAGGTCGCCCGGCTTGGGATGCGGACCGATGACATCGTGCAACGCTCCGAGCCGGAACGTCGTGAACTCATAGTTCGCGCCGCTACCGCGCGACGCGCCGTCCATCGAAAATCCCTCGGCCGCCGATCCATTCGAGTACAACGGCGTGCCATAGCGGCGCACGTTGTCGACGTACTTCCATCCGCCAACGACAACCGCCACCGCAAGGATGACGAGGCCGCGACGCACGACGCGCCATCGCGCCGGACCTTCGATCAGGCGAATCGCCATGACGGCGCCGGCGGTCGTGAGCGCGACGAGGCCGCTGTATTTCGTTGCGGCCGCCAGTCCCGCCAGCACGCCCAGCCACGCCGCGCTCCCCATCGTCGTCTCGGCCGGACGCGCGAAGTCGCGCACGAGGTAGAAGGTGAACGCCGCGAGGACCGCGGTCAGGACGATGTCCGCCTCGGGAGCGTAGCTGCTGATGAACAGACACGGAAAGACGATGAGCAACGCCGCACCCGCGAGGAACGACGCGCCGCGCGACCCGAACAGCCGGAGCAGCCGGCATCCGTAGACGATGACGATGGACGACGAGATCAGCGCGAGGCCGCCGAGCCAGCGCAGGCCCGCGGCGTCACCGGCCGATGGGTCGAGCCATCGGCCAAACGCGTAGAACGGCCAACCGAGCAGGTAATAAAGAGGCGGATGGAAGCACGCCCAGCAGTCTTCCGCCCGCGGAAGGCGGGCGTGCTCGTAGAGGACGCGCACGCCGTCCGGGTAGAAGTCCCAGACGTAGCCGAACGACTGCGGCGAGTCGGCGACGAGTAACGCGCGAAGCACGATGCCGGCCGCGACGAACGCGAGAAGACACACCCGTTCGTGCCGGACGAACCATTGCGAGAGCGCCGCGGTGATGGGAGGGAGGACGAATGACCATCGCCTCCTGACGAGCATCCCTCCTCAGTGTGGAAAGCGTCCCAACGCCACCAGCAGATTGAGCCGCGCGCGGCGCCACGCGTCGTCGGCGATCGTCGCCGTGGATTCTGCGTCGCGCGCCGTGCGCTCCGCGTCGATGACTTCGAGGTTCGTCGTCGCGCCGAGCTGGAAGGCTGCGGTCGCCACGCGCAGGACTTCCGCGGCCTGGTCCGAGGCCTCACGCGCACTCGCGCGCGCGCGCTCGTAACTGGCGACGGCCTCCTGCGCGAGGCGGACTTCGGAGCGGATCTCGGTCTCGAGCGACTGGCGCGCGAGCTCGGCGCGGTCGAGGTCCACACGTTTCAGGGCCGTCGTCGCGCGATAGGACGGATCGAAAATCCGCTGCGTGACGCCGATGCTGAACACCCACGTCCGCGACGGCGCGAAGAGACCCGATGGCGTCACGTACTGCGGCGTGAACGACACGCCGGCCGACGGCAGCCACTGCTTCCACGAATCGTGGACGACGCGCTCGGCGGCGTTGATGGACGCGACCTGCGCACGCACGTCGGGGCGATTCGCCCAGTCGGCCTCCGTGATCGTTGCGGGAAGATCGAACGTCGGCTCCGCACCGGAATCGACCGGCCCCGGATCCGCGAGCAGAACGCCGAGCGCTTCCTGCGATTGCGCGAGGGCGAATCGGCTGTTTTCCAGCCGCGCCTCGTCACCTGCCGCTTCCTGCGCTGCGCGCAGTTCGTCGAGGCGGGTGCCGACGCCGCCGTTGAGGCGCTGCTGCGCATAGGTCAAGTGCGCGCGCGCGTTGGCGAGCGCGCGTTCGTCGACCTCGAGCTGACGGTGCGCCGCGATGACGGCCAGATACGCCTGCGCGGCGGACACTGCGATCTCGCGCCGCGTCTCGGCGGACGAGAACGTCGAGACCTGGATCTCGTCGCGCGCGTGCGCGACGTCGGCCCAGCTCGTGGCGTCGAGCACGTTCCACGTCGCCGACGCGGCGATGGTCGTCTGATTGCGTGGCTGCGTGATGCCGCCGCTGAACCCGCGCGCGGAGTCCAACGTGTTGTTCATCAAACTCGCGGCAAGCGCCGGCATGATGGCCGCGCGGGCCTGCTGCAGGAGCGCATTGGCCTGCGTGATCGCCGTCGCGGCCGACGCGACCGTTGGGTTGCGGTCGATCGCCTGCTGGACGGCCGCGTCGAATTCGACGCGGCGGACCGCGGACACCGGCGCGGCTTGCCCGGCGGGCGTCTGCGCGGCGGGCGCTGGCGTCTGGGCCGTCTGCTGACGCGCCAGGTTCTCCCCGGGCCTGAAGGCCCGGGGCTCCACAATCGACACGTCTCGCGTTGGTGTCTGCGCCATCGCCGGCGCGCCGACCGTCAGCGCAGCAATCGCCGCCATCCCCATCCATCGGCTACGCATGCGCGCCTCCCGTCTCGACCGCTTCGTCGCCACTGTGGCTGCGCGTGCCGCGTCCCGGGGCGATCGTGCGGATGACGACGTAGAGCACGGGGATGAAGATGATCGACAGGAACATCGACGCCAACATGCCGCCGGCGACAGCCGTGCCGACCGAGTTGCGCGCCGCCGATCCCGCGCCGCTCGCGAACGCGAGCGGCAGCACGCCGAGGATGAAGGCGAACGACGTCATCAGAATCGGCCGCAGGCGGATGCGCGCGGCCTCGACGGCGGCCTCGATGATCGGCCGTCCGTGCTCGCGCAACTGCTCGGCGAACTCGACGATGAGAATCGAGTTCTTCGCGGCCAACCCGATCAGCATGACGAGCCCGACCTGACAGAAGACGTCGTTCGACAGCCCGCGCACGAACTGCGCACTGAGCGCACCGAGCACCGCGAGCGGCACGCCGAGCAGGATGATGAACGGCAGCACCCAGCTTTCATACTGGGCGGCGAGCACCAGGTAGACGACCACGAGGCTCAGCGCGAAGATGGAGACCGCCTGCGCGCCGCCCTTGATCTCCTCGAGCGCCTGGCCCGACCACGCGTAGGAGAAGCCCGACGGCAGCGTGCCGTCCGCGATCTGCTGCATCAACTGGATCGCCTGGCCCGAGCTCACGCCGGGTACGGGGCTGCCCGTGATCTCGGTCGACCGGAACAGGTTGAAGTGGCTGATGACGGTCGGCGACGTCGATTCGCGCAGCCGCACCAGCGCGTCGAGCGGCACCATCTGCCCGCTGTTCGCTCGCGCGTAGTACTGCTTCAGGTCGGACGGCTCGGCGCGGAAGCGCTGATCGCCCTGCACGTAGACGCGGTAGGCGCGGTTGTTGAAGTCGAAGTCGTTCACGTACTGCGATCCGAGCAGCACGCTCAGCGCATTGGTGACTTCGCTCAACGGCACGTCGAGGCTGCGCGCGCGGTCGCGATCGATGTCGACGACGAGCTGCGGGTCGTTGGCGGTGAAGCTCGTGTAGAGGCTCGTGAGCTTGCCCGTCTGCGTCCCCTTCGCGATGACCTGATTGGTCGCGTTCGCGAGATTCGCGATGTCTCCGCCCGTCTCGTCGAGCACCTCGAACTGGAAGCCGCCGAACGTCGACAGGCCCTGAATCGCCGGCGGCGCCGTCGGAATGACGAGCGCGCCGGTGATGCCGCCGAGCAGCATGCCTTGCAAACGTCCGAGCACGGCCGACAGCGAATGCGCGGCGCCCGGGCGATCCTTGAGATCCTTCAACCGCACGAACATCAGGCCCTGGTTCGGCGCCGCGCCGCTGAAGCTGAAGCCAGCGACCGAGAAGCACGCGGCGACTTCCGGCTGCTTCAGGATCACGTCCTCGGCCTGCCGCGCGATCTGCGACGTGTATTCGAGCGAGGCGCCCGACGGCGCCTGGATGATCGCGATGAAGTAGCCCTCGTCTTCGGCCGGCACGAACGACGCCGGCACCGCGCGATAGACGATGACGGCAAACGCCAGGAGCACGGCGAACGCGAGGAACATCACCCAGCGCCAGCCCAACATGCGCCGCACCGCGCCGACGTAGCGCGTCGTACCCGTGTCGATCGCGCGGTTCATCCAGCCGAAGAGGCCGCCGTGCAGATGGCTCTCCTTGTCGAGGAGCAACGCGGCGAGCGCGGGCGTGAACGTGACGGCGTTGAACACCGAGAGCACGACGGCGAACGCAATCGTCAACGAGAACTGCTGATACATCCGGCCCGTCGTGCCGGGAAAGAACGCGACCGGCACGAACACCGCCACGAGCACGAGGCCGATGACGACGACCGCCGAGAAGACCTCGCGCATGGCGTCGATGGCCGCGTCGTGCGCGCTCTTGTTGAACTCGCGCATGTGCCGCTCGACGTTCTCGATGACGACGATCGCGTCGTCGACGACGATGCCCGTGGCGAGCACGACGCCGAAGAGCGTGAGCGTGTTGATCGAGAAGCCGAAGATCTTCACGAACGCGAACGTGCCGATGAGCGACACCGGGATCGTGATGGCCGGGATGATCGTGCTCCGCCAGTTCTGCAGGAACAGGAACATCACGAGGATGACGAGCCCGATGGCTTCGGCCAGCGTGTAGAGCACTTCGCGGATCGAATCGCGGACGATCGACACGTTGTCGAACGCGATCTGCGCCTCGAGGCCAGGCGGGAAGTTCTTCTGCAGCTGCGTCAGCTCCCGCTGGACGGCGTCGAACACTTCGATCGCGTTCGCGCCCGGCAACGGCTGGATGCCGATGCCCGATGCTTCGAGGCCGCCGAAGCGCAGCGTCGAGGCGTAACTCTCGGCGCCGAGCTCGACGCGGCCGACGTCGCTCACCCGCACGAGCGCGCCGCCCGGGCCGGCTTTCACGACGACACGTTCGAACTCGGGCACCTCGGCGAGCCGCCCCTCGACGCGCACGCTCAACTGGAACATCTGAGTGGGCGCGGACGGCTCGTCGCCGATGCTGCCCGCGGCCACCTGCACGTTCTGTTCGCGGAGCGCGTTGACGACGTCGCCCGCCGTGAGCCCGCGCGCGGCGAGCTTCGTCGGATCGAGCCACAGCCGCATCGCGAACTTGCGCTCGCCGAAGATCTGCACGTTGCCGACGCCCGGGATGCGTTTGAGCGCGTCGACGATGTAGACGTCGATGTAGTTGCTGATGAACAGCGAGTCGTACCGGTTGTCGCGCGAGAAGAACCCGACCGCGCCGAGGAAACCCGACGCGTTCTTCGTGACGGTGATGCCGTTCGTGCGCACGTCGGCCGGCAGCCGGCCGATCGCCTGATTCACGCGATTCTGCACGTCGACGGCCGCCAGGTCCGGATCGCGGCCGATGTCGAACGTCACCGTGATCTGCGCGAGACCCGCACTCGTGCTCGACGAGGCGATGTGCATCATCCCCTCGGCGCCGTTGATCGCCTGCTCGAGCGGCGTCGTGACGGCCGTCTCGACTTCCTGCGCGTTGGCGCCCGTGTAGACCGCCGTGACGGTCACGGCCGGCGGCGCCAGGTCCGGATAGCGCTCGACCGGCAGCAGCGGAATCGCAATCACGCCGCCCAGAATGATGAGCAGCGAGCAGACGGTCGCGAGGATCGGCCGCCGGATGAAAACGTCGCTCAGCACCTAGCGCCCCCCTGCCTGACCGGGCGCCGCCGCCGGCGCACCCGCGCCGTCACCGCGTGCCGGCATCGGCGTCACGGGCGCGCCGTCGCCGATCTTCTGGATGCCCGACACGATGAGCACGTCGCCCGCCTTCAGG
>CALFMR010000299.1 GCA_937880585.1 uncultured Acidobacteriota bacterium | reverse complement strand
CGGCGCGGGAGCGGCGACGGCCGGGACGTCGCGTCGTTCCCAATCGCCAAACGCGCGCGCGGCCGCGGCGAACGCCTCGTCGGCCGACAGGTCGCCGACGATCGCGAGCAAGGCGTTGTTCGGCGCGAACCACGTCTGATGGAAGGCCAGCAGATCGGCTCGCGTGATTCGACCGATTGACGTGCGCGTGCCTTCGTTCGGCCGCCCATACGGGTGCAGACCGAACACGAGGCGATCGAACACGAGTCCCGCGATGTAATCCGGATCGTCGTAGGCGACCTGAAGGGCCGACAGCGCCTGGTTCCGCTGCCGCTGAATCTCGTCATCGGCGAAGGCGGGATGTTCGACGAGATCCGCCACGAGACCGAGCGCGAGCGCCGTGCGGTCCTTCACGACGGCGCCGTAGATCGACGTGAGCTCGTTGCCCGATCCCACGCCGAGCATGCCGCCGGCTGCGTCGATCGTATTCGCGATGTCGACTGCGGACTTCGTCGTCGTGCCCTGCTCGAGGAGCGACGAGACGAAGCTCGCGACGCCTGGCCGATCCGCCGGCTCCTCGGCGGCACCGGCGCGCACGAGCAGACGTAAGCTGACCGACGGCTGTTCGTGCCAGAGGACGACGAGCACCCGCAGGCCGGTGGTGAACGTCCGTAGCGCGTACGTGGGGAAGTCGACCGATCGCGCTGCGAGCGGACCCGGCGGCGAGGCGCGCGGCCAGTCGACGGCCGTCTGCGCCGCAAGGCTTGCCCACGCGCCAGCCGCGACGATGACGGCGACCGTGGCCGCCGCCAGGGATCGCCGCTTCACGGCTGCGTCACCGTGGCGCGCGGGACCGCTCCAGCCGACGGCAACACCGTCAGGAGCAGACGCGACTCCGGCGTGAAATACGTCTGCGCGACACGACGCACGTCGTCGCGCGTCACGCGCTGGAAGAGATCGAACTCGCCGTCGGCCGTGCGGATGTCGTCGTGGACGACGACGGCATGACCGAGCTGCAGCGCTTTCTGACGAACCGTCTCGCGGCCCAGGACGTAGTCGCGTGCGAACTGCCGCTTCGCGCGGTCCAGCTCTTCCTCGGTGACTCCATCCGCCTTGACACGATCGATCTCGGCTTCGAGTCGATCGAGCACGTCCGCCGGATCATGTCCGGGCTGGACGATGGCGACGGCGTAGAACAGATTCGGATCCTCGATGAGCTTCGCATCGGCGAAGGCGGCGAGCGCCACCTGCTGCTCGTAAACGAGCGAGCGGTACAGCCGCGAGCTGTCCCCGTCGGAAAGAATCTTCTCGAGGATGTGCAGCGGGTACGAGTCCGGATGGCCGTCGTAGGTGATGTGATACGCGACGACGACGGCCGGCAGCGGCCACGGCTCGGTCACGGTCACACGCGTCTCGTGCGTGTGCGGCGGCTCCTCGGGGATGTCGCGCGGCACGGGCTTCCCGCGCGGCACACGTCCGAGATATCGCTCCACGAGCGACTTCGCCTGCGAGGTCGCGAAGTCGCCGACGAGCACGGCCGTCGCGTTGTTCGGCACGTAGTACGTCTCGTGAAACGCACGCACGTCCTCGATCGACGCGGCTTCGAGATCGGCCATGCTGCCGATCGTCTCGTGCTTGTAAGGATGCGTCGTGAACGCGTGGTCGTCGATGATCTCGGGCAGCAGGCCGTACGGCTGGTTCTCGAACCGCATCCGCCGCTCTTCCTTGACGACCTCGAGCTCGGTGCGGAACTTGGCTTCGCTCACGTCGAGCGACGCCATTCGATCGGCCTCGAGCCACAAGACGAGCGGCAGGTACTGCGCGGGAACGGTCTCCCAATAGACGGTGGAGTCCTCGTCGGTCTCGGCGTTCGATTCGCCGCCGATGCTCGTGATCCACGACGGATGCTGATCGGGCAGCACGTTCTTCGAGCCTTTGAACATCAGATGCTCGAAGAGGTGGGCGAACCCCGTGCGGCCGGGACGCTCGTCCTTGGATCCGACGTGGTACCAGATGGCGAGGTGGACGATCGGCGTCGAATGGTCTTCCAGGAACACGGCCTGGAGACCGTTCGCGAGCGTCGTCATCGTGTAATGGAACCGCGGCGGCCGCGGCACGGTATCGGCGGAAGTGGCGCCGGCGAGCACGAACACGGCCGCGGCCACCGTCAAAGCGCGCCGCGCCAGCGCACGGATCATCGCGCGATTATGTCATCAACCGCGCTTCGATCGCGGCGAGTCTTGCCTCGAGATCAGCGACGGCGCGCCGCAATTCCGGCAGCCGTCGCACGAGCACGACCGACTCGCGCCACGCGTCCACGTCACCGGCCGGCACGCCCGCGACGTGCGCCCCATCGGCGACGTCCTTGGTCACCGCCGACTTCGCGTTGACGCGCACGCGCTTGCCGAGATGCAGGTGTCCGGCCGCGCCCGACTGCCCCGCCATCATCACGTCGTCATCGAGCACGGTGCTGCCGGCGAGACCAACCTGCGCGGCGAGCAACACGCGCCGGCCGACGTGCACGCCGTGCGCAATCTGCACGAGGTTGTCGATCTTCGTGCCGGCGGCGATGCGCGTCGCGCCGAGCGCCGGACGATCGACCGCCGAGTGCGCGCCGATCTCGACGTCATCCTCGATCACGACGCGTCCAACCTGCGGGATCTTCTGGTGCGATCCGTCCGCGCGCTGCGCGAATCCGAACCCGTCGCTGCCGATGACGGCGGCATCCTGGAGCACGACGCGATCGCCGAGCGTGACGCCTTCACGGATGGACGCGTGCGCGTGAACGACGCAGTCGGCGCCCACCGACGCGTCGTCGCCGATGACGACGTGCGGGTAGAGCGCCGTGCGGGGCCCGACGCGCACGCGCGCACCGATCGAGACGAACGGGCCGATGCTGACATCGGCGCCGAGCATCGCCGAGGGATGGATCGCGGCGAGCGGGCTGATGCCCGGCGGGGGCGGCGCGGGCGGCGTGAGCAGACGCACGGCGTCGGCCATCGCCAGGTACGGTCGCCGCGCACGCAGCACCGCGCACGGAGCCGCCGTGACGTCTTCGCCGACGATGACCGCCGACGCGCGCGTCGCGGCGAGTTGCCGCGCATATTTCGGATTGGAGAGAAACGAGAGATCGCCCGGTCCGGCCGCCTCGAGCGTCTCGACGCGTGCGATCTCGATGGCGCCGTCGCCTTCGAGGCGACAGCCGAGTTGGGCTGCCAGATCAGCCAGACGCACGCCCCGGAAGGGTAGCATACGGCGCGCGGACGGCCGCGGCCGAGGTCGCGGCTACCCCACGCGATCGAGAAAACCGCGGAGTCGTTCGAGGCCGAGCGTCGTGGCGACGCTGTCGATGGCGGCGGCACGCGCCACTGGATCGAGCGACAGTGCCTGACGCAGACGGCTCAAGTCAGGCGACGAGACGTCCGTCCAGGCGATGCGCGCGAGTCCCTGGTTCGCCCCGCGCCACGAGAGGAAGTGACCGACCGATCGAAAGATGAAGTAGTAGGCGAGCACGTTGGGTCCGGGCAGGAGCGCGACGGGCGCCGAAGCGACACCAAGCGCACCGTCGACGATCGTCCAGCGTCGATGACGATTGCGATCGTGGGTCAGCAGGTCGCGCCGGATGTCCGCCGCGGCAGGCGCGCCGAGATCGTCCGGCCACACGAATCGCGCGCCGGTCTGCCCGCGGAGGTGCCACAGCAGCCGCTGTTCGGCGACGGCTTCGGCGAGCCGGCGCGTCACGGCCGCGCGGATGCGGCCGACGTGCGTGTCGGCCGGCGTGCGAGGGCGGCGCGCGGCCTCCCCTTCGGCGAGGACGCGGCGGAAGACGTTGACGAGCCGCCCACGAATCGTTCGCGGAGGCGCGGCGACGTCGGGCAACGGCGACGACACTTCGCAGTAGAGTGCGTAGCCGTCGCCTCCGGCCGGGACCAGGAACACGTCCATCGGCGACCGTCCGTCAGCGCGCGGCCTGCGGCGCCAGGTGTTCGACACGCGCCGCTGGCAGGTCCGGCTGACCGGCCGCTTTCCAGGCCGCGGTCACGACGCTCGCCACGCCGCTCGCGGCTTCGCCGAGCCGGCGCGTGAGGAGCGTGCCGCAGCCGTCCCAGAACATCGCGTAATACGCCGCGTCGTACCCGGGATGCGCGGCCGCCGCGCGCCGGTCGGCGTCGAGCACCGGCGCCGCGAGCGCGGCGCTGTCGACGATCGTCTCGAACGCGAACGCCGTGATGTCCGGCACCGGCCGCACGGGCACGGCCGCGAACGTCATCGCGTGCGCATGACCGAGCACGAGCGCGGTCTCGAAGCGGGCATGGACGCCGCGCTGTCCGGTCAACTGCCCGTCGTAGTTGACGACAGCGTGAAACGGCACGTAGGCGTCCTCGACATAGTGCGCGAGCACGGCGGCCAGATAGCGCGTATCCGTATCGGCCGCCGCGCCTCGCCCCACACGGCCGAACGCGTCGACCAGTCGCGCGTAGACCGCTGCCATCTGCCACGGCAGGCGGCCCGTCCGATTGGCCACGGCCGATCCGTACTTGTCGATGAACGCGCGCCGATCGTGCGGCACGTCGGCGAACGGCGGCGCCGATCCCAGGCCATCGATGTCGAAGTAGTGATTCGGGGCCTCGACGCCGAGCGTGCCCCGCAGGTCCATCGCCTTCCACAGATCCGGATCGGCCGCGTGTTCGACGACGAAGGCCCGGTCCGCGTCGAAGAACGGCCGCAGGTCCACCGGCAGCCGATCGATCGCGCGATCGGTGATGAGCCGGTGCACCTCGAGCCCCCACGCGCCGAGTGGCGCCGGCGTGAGGACGAGGACACCGGCGGCCGCGAGCGCGGCGCCGCCACGCACGATCCAGGACCGAAAGCGCACGGTGCGACCATGCTAGCATCCTGAACGCCATGGCTCAGACGCGCGGCGAAGCCGACGTGCAGCGCATCGCGGCGCTCGCGCGGCTCGCGCTCACGCCCGACGAAGTCGATCTCTTCTCCCGGCAGCTCGGCGACATTCTCGCCTACGCGAACGAGGTCCAGTCGCTCGACACGACCGGCGTCGAACCGACGTCGCATCCCCTCGCCGCCGCGCCCATCTGGCGCGAGGACACGCTCGTGCCGTCGCTCGATCGCGACACCGTGCTGACGGAGGCACCGGGCGCCTCGCGACCGGCCGGCCTGTTCCGCGTGCCGAAAGTGCTATGACGCCGGAGTCCTCCTCGTCCTCAGCGCGCGCGCTGCGCGAGGCGATTGCCGCCGGCACGCTCTCGGCCGAAGAGGCCTGCCGCGCCGCGCTCGATCGCATCGATCGCGGCAATGGCACGCTGCACGCGTTCCAATCCGTCGAGCCCGAGCGCGCGCTCGCGCGGGCGCGGGCACTCGACGCAACCGGCGCGGCCGCTCGCGGGCCGCTGCACGGCGTACCGATCGCCATCAAAGACAACATCAATCTCGCGGGCACCATTACGACCGCCGGCTCGCGCATGCTCGAGCACTATCGCCCGCCGTTCGACGCAACCGTCGTCACCCGCCTCGAAGCAGCCGGCGCGGTCATCGTCGGCAAGACGGTGTGCGACGAGTTCGCGATGGGCTCGTCGACCGAAAACTGTGCTTTCGGCCCGGCACGCAATCCGTGGGCGACCGATCGCACGCCCGGCGGATCGAGCGGCGGATCGGCGGTCGCCGTCGCGGCTGGCATGGTGCCACTCTCGCTCGGCTCGGACACGGGCGGATCCATCCGCCAGCCGGCCGCCTTCTGCGGCGTCGTCGGTCTGAAGCCGACCTACGGCCGCGTCTCGCGATACGGCCTCATCGCCTTCGCGTCGTCGCTCGATCAGATCGGCCCGTTCGCCGGTTCGGTCGATGACGCGGCATTGATGCTCGAGGTGATCAGCGGTGCGGACGCGCAGGACGCGACGTCGGCCCGCATCGACGTACCGCGGTTCAGTGCGTCGACGACCGGCGCGATCGACATCTCAGGCGCGCGAATTGGCGTACCGTGGACCTTGCTGGACCGCGGCGTGGACGCCGACGTCCGCCGGGCGTTCGACGAGAGCGTCCGCACACTCGAGCGGCTCGGCGCCGTCGTGTCCGCCGTCGAGCTGCCGCACAGCGCATACGCGATTCCGACGTACTACCTGGTCGCGACGGCCGAGGCGAGCTCGAACTTGGCGCGCTACGACGGCGTGCGCTACGGCTTCCGCGCGCCGGATGCGGCATCGCTCGACGCGATGTACGACCGCACGCGCGACGCCGGCTTCGGCGCCGAGGTCAAACGGCGCATCATGCTCGGCACCTACGTCCTCAGCGCGGGGTACTACGACGCCTACTATCTGAAGGCGCAACAGGTACGGACACTCATCCGCCGCGACTTCACCGAGGCCTTCGAGCACGTCGACGCGGTTGCGGTGCCGACGACGCCGACGGCAGCGTTCAAGCTGGGCGAGCACACGGCCGATCCGCTGCAGATGTATCTGGCGGACATCTTCACGGTGAGCGCACCCCTCGCCGGTCTGCCGGCCGTGAGCGTGCCGTGCGGTGTGACGAGCGAGCGCCTGCCGATCGGCTTGCAGCTCACCGGCCGGCCGTGGGAGGAAGCGACGATCCTGCGTCTGGCCGCAGCCTATGAAGCC
>CALFMR010000298.1 GCA_937880585.1 uncultured Acidobacteriota bacterium | reverse complement strand
TGAACAGCACGCGCAGTGGCGCGCCCATCCAGGGCGCGATCGGCGAGGGCAGCAGCAGCCGATAGTCCGGCTGCGACGGCACGACCTGAAAGACTCCGTGCCACGCGGCCGACGGCGCGACGAGAAATCGTGCTTTGAGATTCCAGACGGCCCACGCGTCCCATCGGCCAAGTGGATGCGCAGCAATCCATGTCGCCAGAAGATCGACGGACAGCACGATGACGACTGTCGCGATCGCAACGAGCGCCCACGACGCCGGTGCCGTGCGGGCGTCGGTTCGCCGGGAAGCACCGCGCGCGCGCCATGCGCCCGTCGCGCCGACCGCCAGCCACAACGCCGGATCGAAAAGCCGATACGCGACGACCGGCCATCCGACAACGCGCCACAAGAAGAACACGATGGACGACGCCGCCACGCCGCAGCCGAAGGCAACGATGACACGCTGAAGCCGCGTCAGCGCCAGCACCGAGCGGAGCCATGGCCAGATGGCGAACACGGGCAGGACGATCGCACCCAGGCTGACGATGATCACGGCGTTCGGCGGCGATAGACGCGGATGCCTTTGTCGCCCGTCGTCATCAACTCGAACGCCGCGAGTCGTGGATCGGCGTCCAGGCTGGCCGGCGCGGACGGCATGCTGATGACGACGGCGACCTCGTCGAGGTTCGTGCCGAGCAACCGCGGCGCAAGGGCGTTCTGCGCGAGGAACCAGGCTTCGCTCGTGGGCGGCTGGCCAGGTGAGGTGGTGACGAAGCCGACCCGCGTGGTGTCCGGCAGCCGCGCGGCCAATGACGCATAGGCGGCGCGCATCTCGTCTGCGCGATCAGACACTCCAGGAGCCGCGGTCCAGACGCGATAGGCCAACGCTGACACGCTGACGAGGACGATGAGGATCGCGAGGACCCGTTCAGGTGTCGCACGGCGCGCGGACGGCATCATTTGACGCTGGCGATCATCGGCCAACATCAACGGCGCCGCAAGGCGGCCTCATGGCGACGACTGTCGTCGATCCGTCAGGCCACGACGACGGGAATGATCGTCGGCGTCGCGCCCTTTTCGGCCATCCAGAATTGATGCTCTTTCACGACGTCGATGGCGAGCTCGTAGTCGCCGCGCTCCAGCTCGCCGGACTCGAGCACCAGGTGAAACGGCACCTCGTCGTCGGCGGTCGCCGGCAGACGATCGAGCATCGCGCGGAACTCGCGCACGGCCTCGCCTCGATCGGACGGGCGGAACAGGCGCGCGCCCACCTGCAGCGGCTCGTCGCCCGTGCCCTCCGGCCACGGCTTGCCGCACGTGTTGCGCACGGTACCGCGCACGACGGCCGAGCCGCCGGGTGATAACGGCACGGCGTCGGCGTCGACGGCGATCGCGTGGCTGAACGTCTCGATCCGCAAGAGCGTGGTGAACGGCACCGCGCCGTGGAGCGCCATCCAGTTCCGGCGATCCGTCAGCATGTCGATCCACACCTCATAGATGCCGGCCGGCAGCCCGCGCGTGTCGATGGGCAGCACGAACTCCAGTTCGGCGCCGGGCGCCACCTCGCCGTCCGGCGCGTCGGTGCGCAACTCGCGCATCCATTGTTTGCGGCGGCCGATGCGCGTCAGATAGCCGGCGACGCTCCATCGCCCCGGGCCGTTGCCGATCGGCCACGCGGTGTGCGAGCGATTGCGGACGCGCCCGGCCAGCGTCACGACATCGGCCATCAGCACGCGCGTGACGGGCGCGTCGAGCGTCACCTCATAGCGGCAGTCCATGAACACCAGCTCGTTCGCCTTCTGGCGATGCGACGGCGCGACCTTGTCGAAGAACGTCCGCTCGGGGAACGAGTAGCGCGAGATGTGGCCGTCGTTGTCGACGCCCTGCCACGACGAGAGCGTGAAGTCGATGCGGTGCGCTTCGCACCACGCCTTGTATTCGGGCGCCAGATACAGTTGCAGGGGATAGCCCACGTAGTTGACCGACACGTGGAAGCCCGCGTTCCGCAGGAGCAGGATCGATCCCTTGAAGAGATCCCAGTTGAACCCCTTGGACGTCGGGTGCAGGCTGCAGTTGATGCCCGAGAGACCGACCGGCACCTGGCCGAAGCCGTCGACCGCACGCGTCGCGCCCGGATGAATGCCGCCGCGGGTGAACTCCATGATGTTGCGGCTGATGTTCGACGTCATGTAGCAGGCGAACTTACGCGTCACCATACCGAGGACCGGAATCGCCGCCTCGCTCAGGACCGGCTCGCCGCCGGCGATGCTGAGGATGCCGTACTCGAAGCGCTCGAGGATGTCGCTCCAGACGTCGAACCATTAGTAGACGGTAAGCTTGGGATACGA
>CALFMR010000297.1 GCA_937880585.1 uncultured Acidobacteriota bacterium | reverse complement strand
CGTCGTGCCGACCTGGCTGCGCAGTCCGCGGACGTGCGTCCAGATCGCGTTGCGTGTCTGGACGTCGAGGCCGATCGTCGGCTCGTCGAGGAACAACACCTTCGGGTCGTGCAGGAGTCCGCGCGCGATTTCGAGCCGCCGCTTCATGCCGCCGGAGAACGTCGCCACGCGCGCCTGACGCCGATCGGCCAGATCGACCATCGCAAGCACGGCGTCGGCGCGCGTCCGGAAGACCGGCGCGGGCACGTTGTAGAGCATCGCGTGGAACTTGAGGTTTTCGTCAGCGGTCAGGCGATTGTCGAGCGACGGATCCTGGAAGACGAGGCCGATCGCCTGCCGGACCTCGTTCGATTGGCGCGCGATGTCATAGCCAGCCAGCGTCGCGCGACCGCTCGTCGGCCGCACGAGCGTCGACAGCATCTTGATCGTCGTCGACTTGCCCGCGCCGTTGGGACCGAGGAAGCCGAAGATCTCACCCGCGCCAACGCTGAAGCTGACGCCCGCGACGGCGGTGACGTCACCGAAGGTCTTGACGAGGTCGTTGACGAGAATGACGGGAGAAACAGCGGCGACGGCCATTCGAGACGGATCGATCGTGTCACGAATGCGGCCGGCGGGGGTAATGACTGACCTGTCGAAGGGGTTCCGGGTTCCCCCTGGGTCTGAAGACCCAGGGCTCCGGCGCTACCCTTGGCGGCCGCCTGCGGCGCGTCCCCCGCATTCGTTGCGGAGCCCCGGGCCTTCAAGCCCGGGGGGAACCAGGAACCGGTCTCAGACGGTCGCGAGTTCCGGCCGCTGCTGCGAGGCGTTGTTGCCATTGCCGCGCGGCTGGCGGCGCGTGCGATCCGCCACGCGGCGGCAAGCCTCGCGGAACCGCGTCTCGAGATCGCGCGCTTCAGGCGTCGACACGGGCGCGAGCCGCTGCCAGGCCGCCTCGGCCTCGCGCACGGCTTCGGCCGCGCTGCGAGCCTTGGCTTCCTCGCTCGCCCGGCCGCCCATGGCGTTGCTCGCGAACGCCGAGCGCAGTCTGGCCGCGAGCTGTTCGGTCGGCGACAAGCCTCCGTCGGCCGCCTGCGGCGTCTCTTCGGCGAGCGACTCGACGCGCGCGACGAGCTTCTGCATCCGCCGCACGACGTTGGCCGGATCGAGATCAGTGCCGGCAAACCCTTCCGGATGGATGACGACGATGCGCGCAAGCGCCACGTGCCAGCGGTCGTCCAGGGGTTTCATGCCGGCAGCCGGAATCGGGACGCTGCGGTTCCACGTCGTACGGAGTTGCTGGACGCGCGCGCCGAAGTCCTCGGGCAGCGCCGCGGGATCGGCGCCGGCCAACTCCTCGAGCTGGATGACGAGCGCCTCGCGTTCGGCGAGTTTCGTGAGCAGCGTGATTTCGTGCCGATGGTGATAGCGATCGAAGAACGTATCGGTGGCCGCGCGGAAACGATTCCAGACGACTTCGGACTTGTTGCGGCGCACGGGCCCGATCGTCTTCCACTCGGCCTGCAGCCGCTTCAGCTCGGCGGCCGTCGCGTCCCAGTCGGTCGAATGCGCCAGCGCTTCCGCGCGCTCGCACAGCGCTTCCTTCTGCGTGAGGTTCTCGCTCCAGACCTTCTTGCGATCGGCCATGTCCTCGCGGCGACGCGCGAAGAACGCGTTGCACGCGGTGCGGAACCGCTGCGCGAGCTCGCGGCCGGTTTCGCGATTGACCGGCCCGGTCTGCTGCCAGGCCGTCTGCAGCTCCTGAAGGCGAGCCGCGGCCTTGGCCCAGTCGGTCGACTGCGCGAGCGTTTCGGCTTCCTCGACGATGGCGGTCTTGGTTTGAAGGGTGGCTTCGCGCTCCTCGCGTGCCTTGGCGAAGTAGGGCGCGCAGCGTGCGCGGATGAAATCGGTGGCGGTGCGGAAGCGATCCCACAGCCGCTGCGCGGTCTGCCGGGGGGCTTCGGCGACGGTCTGCCACTGGCTGTGCAGTTCGCGGAGCGCGCGCGCGGTCGCGGCCAAATCCGATTCCTTGCCGGCCTGTTCATCGGCTGTGAGCGAGGCGACGATCGCCTCGGCCATGGCAATGAGCTGTTCCTGGCGCTGCGCGTTCGCGAACCGGCGCCACTCGTCCATTTCGCGCAGCTCGCGGACGCGCGGTGCGACCTGCTGCTGCAGATCGCGAAGCTGCGCCATGGCCTCTTCGATCTCGCGATTCGCGCTGACCGCGCCCGCGCCGTCGAGGCCCGTGCTGATGTCGCGCATCAGCCGATCGCCCTCGCGCAGCGTGATCGTGTCGGCTTCGGCCGCTCGGCGGGCGCGATCCGTGAGCCGGCGCAACCGGCTGACGACATCCTGCCGCGCCGCGTCGAGCGCCGCTTCGGCCGCCCGCTGGCGTTCGGCCACGCGCGCCGCGAAGCCGGCCGCGACCACATCCAGTCGCGACTCGAGATCGGCGGCCGGACGGGCCGCACCGGAAAGAACGGCGGTCAAACCGCGTGCCTCCTGGCTGAGCGCCTGCCAGCGCGAAGCGGCCGCGCCCTGGTCGTCATTCGAGAGGAGAGACTCGGATTCGACGACGAGCGCGTCCAGCTTGGCGCGGGTCTCAGCCAGCACGGCACCCATTTCATGCCGCTTCCGGCACGCGGTGACCGCCTGTGCGAATCGCTCTGCCAATCGGTCAGCCTCCGGGCCGTTGCCGACGAGCGGCAGAAGCGATCGCCACTCTTCTTCGATAGGAACCAGTTGATCGAGCGCGTCGTCGCCGTCGAGCGTCTCGACGCGGGCGCAGAGCGCGTCGCGCGTCGCGATGGCCTCGGCGCGCTGCCGCCGCAGGTCGGCGGCTTCGTCGGCTTCGCGCTGGCGGCCGGCAATAGCCTGTTCGGCCGTCGTCTGCGCTGCGGTGAAGCGGCTGGATGCGTCGGCGTCGACGTCGCCAAGCGCGGCCCAGGCCTCGGTGACCTGCGCCAGCTCGGCACGCGCGGCCGAGAGATCGGTGAGCGCGGCGACGTGGTCGAGCCGGTCGCAGAGCATCGCCTCGCGGCGACGGCGCTCTTCGAGCGCGGCCTGGCGAGCGGCTTCCGCGGCTTCTCGCTCCTGAATCACCGTGCGAGCCTTTCGGCTGACGGCTTTTTCTGAAGACTTGGCTTCGAGGGTTCGAAGGACACCGAGGTCCGCCCCGGCGTCGATGAGGCGATCGAAGGCGGCGAGCGCGACGTCCTTGGCGTCGGCGTGCAGCGCGACTTCGAGCACGTCGCCTGGCTGTGTGAGGCGAGCCAGGGCCGCGAGGGCCGTCGAGGGCTGCTTGGCCTGACGCGCGATGCTCAGGATGCCGCGGTCGTCGGTGATGCGGCCCAGCGCATCGGCGCGAACGGCGTCCGGCGCGTCGCTGCGCGCGACGGTCGACAGCCGGCGGGGGTCGGTCACCTCGCGGACGGCAGCCAGAGCCAGCGCATCAGCGTCCGGAGCGGGCGCGTCCGTTCCGGCTGGCGGCTCGGCCAGCGCAATCGTCCGGCACGCGAAGCCAACCAGCCGATCCGCGGCACGCTCGCGCGCGTCGGCGTCCGGGTCGTTCGCCACGATCCGCCCGAGGACGGCCGTGTCCACGACCCGTCCGATGGCGCATCGCCTGACCTTCACGTCCGGATCGGACTCGGCGAGCCCGGCCAGCTCGACCGGATCGTCCAGCTCCTTCAAGGCCTCCAGGCGGATGGCGGGGTCAGCGTGCTTCCAACGGGGCTGCGGCTTCAGCTTGTCGAGAAATCCCATGGTGTTTGCCGCTGCACCATAAGGAAAGGTCGTGCCGGATTCGGCAACGGGTGTCAAGATTATCGACAGAGTTATATCAACTTTCGAATCAGGTATTTAGCACGATCGCCACGAAAGACGTCCCGCGGCGGCCTTCCGCTGAATCCAGCAACCCGAATCGACAAATCCAAGACGAATGGATGTCAGCCGGATGGCGGCGCCAAGACGAACGGCGTCAGTTCATCTCCTGCTCGAGCCGGGTGACCAGCCGGCCGAGCTGATCGACGACGGCCTGGACGGTTTCGGGCTGGCCGAGGTCGACGCCAGCCGTCTTCAAGAGCGTCATCGGATGATCGCTGCCGCCCGCGGCGAGCAGGTCCAGATAGCGCGTCCGCGCTTCGGGTGATTGGCCGATTTCTCCCGCGATGCGCGCGGCCGACGCGAAGCACGTCGCGTACTGGTAGACGTAGTAGGGCGAGTTGAAGAAGTGCGGGATCCGCGCCCAGGTGATGGGCGTGAGCTCCTCCGCGTCGACGGCATCCCCGTAATACGCGGTGAAGCGTTCCTGGTACAGCGCGTTCAGGACCTCGGCCGTGACCGGCTCGTCACGCTCGACGCGCTCGTGCGCGGCGAGTTCGAAATCGGCGAAGAGCACCTGCGTGTAGAACGTGCTCGTGATGTTG
>CALFMR010000296.1 GCA_937880585.1 uncultured Acidobacteriota bacterium | reverse complement strand
CCCGCCGTTCCACCAGGTCGAATAGTTCTCGGCGCGACGCGGCGTCACACCCGGCTTGCCCTCGTCGATGAAGCGTTGCGCCATGGCCGCGCCAAGCGCATCGATGCCGGCCGGGACGTTGGGATGCAAGTAGTAGTTGAAGGGATCGCGAAACGGAGGCGCGAACATGACCGCGCCGCGCGGCCCGGTCTGATGATGGTCGTAGACGATCTGCGGGTACCACTCGCGATAGAGCACGCGATTGACGTTCCGCGTTTCAGCGAGCGCGCCGAAGTAGAAGTCGCGGTTGTCGTCGTGACCGGCGTACCGCTGGTAGAGCACCGGCAGATCGAGATTGCCGTGCGCGGCGTACCAGTCGGCGACGAGATCCATCCCGTCCGGATTGGCAACCGCCACGAGCACGATGTCGTCGTCGAGGATACGCTCGACTTCGTCGTCCGTGCGGCTGGCGAGTTGATAGACGAGCTCGGCGAGCTGCTGCGCGCCGAGGACTTCGGTCGCGTGCAGGCCGCCGTCGATCCAGACGATGGCCTTGCCGGAACGCGCGAGTGCGTGCGCCGAGGCATCGTCGAGTCCGCGACCACGCGCGAGCCGTGCAGCCGCGTCGCGGTATTCGTCGAGCCGGGCCTGATTGGCGGGCGACGTGACGATCGCCATCACCTGCGAGCGCCCCTCGGTCGTCCGCCCGACGTCGACCACACGCACACGCGGCGTGTCCTTCGCGAGCGTGCGCCAGTAGTCGACGAGCTGTCGATAGCTCAGGAGAAACCCGTCGTCGCCGACGCGATGCCCCCATGCGTCTTGCGGCGACGTCACGCGCGCCGCCTCGACGACTGGACTCGAGCGCGCCAGCGCGGCGAGCGTCATCGCCGTCACCGCGACCGCGGCAAAGGCAGCGAGACGACGCAGATGGAGCGGCATGGCGGGCCGTTCCACGATAGTGCAAGGCGCGTGGATCGTCTATAAGAGTGCGGGGCGTCGCGTTATTCGTGCGGCGCTACACGCCTGAATCGAGGATCCCCGATGAGCCAGGTCGACCGATCGAAGCCGCTCACGCGCAATACGCACCTGATCCACTGGGTCGAGAAGATCGCCGCGCTCACCGAGCCGTCCGCCATCCACTGGGTGGACGGCAGTCAGGACGAATACGACCGTCTGTGTCGCGAGATGGTCGCCGCGGGCACGCTGACGCGGCTCGACGAGACGCGCTGGCCGGGCTGCTTCTACGCACGGTCGGATCCGGGCGATGTCGCGCGCGTCGAAGACCGCACGTTCATCTGCTCGCTCTCGCGCGATGCCGCCGGCCCGATGAACAACTGGGAGGACCCGTTCGTCATGCGGCGCCGGCTGAAAACGCTCTTCCGCGGCGCGATGCGCGGCCGAACGATGTACGTGCTGCCGTTCTCGATGGGCCCAATCGACTCGCCGATGTCGCACCTCGGCGTCGAGCTCACCGACTCGCCGTACGTCGTCGTCAACATGCGCATCATGGCGCGCATCGGATTGCCCGTGTTCGCCGAGATCGACCGCGACGAGAAGCGCGTCGTGCCGTGCGTGCACAGCGTCGGCCGTCCGATCGCGGCAGGCGATCGCGACGTGCCCTGGCCCTGCAACCCGGAGAAGTACATCGTCCATTTCCCCGAGACGCGCGAGATCTGGTCGTACGGATCCGGCTACGGCGGCAACGCGCTGCTCGGCAAGAAGTGCTTCGGCCTGCGCATCGCGTCGAACCTCGCGCGCGACAACGGCTGGATGGCCGAGCACATGCTCATCCTCGGCGTCGAGCGTCCCGACGGCGAAAAGACGTACATCACCGCCGCGTTTCCGAGCGCGTGCGGCAAGACGAACTTCGCGATGCTCGTGCCGCCGCCCGCATTCAAGGGTTGGAAGGTGTGGACCGTCGGCGACGACATCGCGTGGCTGCGGCCCGATGCGGTCGGACAGCTCCGCGCGATCAATCCGGAGGCCGGCTTCTTCGGCGTCGCGCCCGGCACGTCGGCGGCGACCAATCCGAACGCGATGGCGACGCTCGCGTCCAACACGATCTTCACGAACGTCGCGTTGACGCCTGACGGCGGCGTCTGGTGGGAAGGCATGACGGACGAGCCGCCGGCCGAGTGCCTCGACTGGCGAGGCCAGCGCTGGACGCCGGAGATCGGACGCACGACGGGCGCGACGGCCGCGCATCCGAACTCGCGCTTCACGGCCCCGGCCGCGCAGTGCCCCACCATCGACCCCGCCTGGGAGGATCCCGACGGCGTCCCGGTGAGCGCCATCGTCTTCGGCGGACGCCGCGCGTCGACGCTGCCGCTCGTCTATCAGGCGTTCAATTGGAGCGCCGGTGTCTATACGGGCGCGACGATGGGATCGGAGACAACGGCGGCCGCGACGGGCGCGGTCGGCCGCGTGCGTCGCGACCCGATGGCAATGCGGCCGTTCTGCGGCTACCACATGGGCGACTACTTCCGGCACTGGATCGCGATGCAGCGCGCGCTCTCGGTGACGCCACGCGTCTTCCACGTGAACTGGTTCCGCAAAGACGAGTCGGGCGCCTTCCTCTGGCCAGGCTTCGGCGAGAACATGCGCGTGCTCGAATGGATCGTCGATCGCGTGCACGGCCGGGCGCAGGCGCGCGAGACGCCGATTGGCTGGACGCCGTACTACGAGGATCTCGAATGGCGCGGCCTCGACTTCCCCCGCGAACGCTTCGAGGCGCTGCAGGCCGTCGATCGCGAGGCCTGGCGCCGCGAAGTGCTCGACCACGAAGCTCTCTTCATCGACCTGCACAACCGGCTGCCGAAGGAAATGGTCTACGAGCGCGAGCTGCTCATCTGCCGGCTGTAGGATGAACGACACATGACTCGCTACCGGTTCCTCGTGGCCGCCGCCGCTGCGGCCGTTCTCGTGGCCGTGACATCGTCTCGTCCTGCGCTTCGCGCCACGCCGCTCGGACAGAACGACGTGACGATCACGCTCTCGAATCCCGCCTATCACCCGCGGCTCGCGGTGCCTGATTTCCTCGTCGCCGACGATGACAAGGCGGAGCTTGGCGGCGCGGCGACGGCCGTCGCTGACGTGCTGTGGAACGATCTGGACTTCGAGCGCGAGTTCTATCTGATCGGTCGCAAGGTCTCGGCGCGCGTGCCGCTCGCGCCGGCCGACGCGCTGCCCGCCGATCGCTGGACCGCGCTCGGCGCCGACGCCGTCATCGTCGGCACACTCGTCCGCACGGGCAATGACATGGCGGTCGAGATTCGCGCGATCTCGGTGAAAGGCGACGACGCCGGCCATCAGTTCTTCGGCGTGCGCTACTCGCACTGCAAGCCCGATGACGTGCGGCCGTGCGCGCATCAGATCGCGGATGACTTCCACAAGCAGGTGCGCGGCCTGGACGGCGTGGCGCGGACGAAGCTCGCGTTCGTGTCGGACCGCGACGGTGGCCGTCTCGCCGGACGTCCGGGGCGCGTGGCGAGCAAGGAGATCTACTGGTCCGACTACGACGGCGCGAACGAGACGCGCTTCACGTCGAACGGCAGCATCAACATGAGTCCGGCCTGGTCACCCGACAACCGGCATCTCGCCTACGTGTCGTGGATGAACGGGCCGCCGGACATCTTCGTCGCCGACCTGCGCAAGCCTGGCCGCAAACCCGATCGGCCGGGCGATGGCAACGTCAGCGTGCAGGATTGGTCACCCGCCTGGTCGCCCGACGGCAAGCACATCGCGTTCGCGTCGACGCGATCGGGCAACCTCGACGTGTGGGTCGCCGACGCGGACGGCGATCACGCCATGAACCTGACGAACAACCCGGCGAGCGATGGCGCGCCAACCTGGTCGCCCGACGGCACGCAGATCGCGTTCACGTCGGATCGCGGCGGCGAGAACGAGCTCTACATCATGAGCGCCAGCGGCACGGGCCTGACGAAGCTCGTCGCGCAGCAGGTGGATCGACCGGCGTGGTCCTCGCTCGGGTTCATCGCCTTCACGGTCGGCACGGGACCGGGCCACGACATCGCGATCTGGGACTTCAACAACCCGGGCGTGAAGGTACTGACGGACGGCGTCGGCACGAACGAAGACCCGGCGATCGCGCCCAATGGCAGGCATAGCGCGTTCGACACGACGCGCGTCGCGTCGTGCGTCACGACGAAGTGCCCGCCG
>CALFMR010000295.1 GCA_937880585.1 uncultured Acidobacteriota bacterium | reverse complement strand
GACGCAGGGAAGCGTCGAGGGGGTTCATGTCAGCAATCCGCGCTACAACGTCTACAAGGAAGGTTCGCTGAAGCCCACGCCGTCCCCGGTCCTGGTCCGGCGCTTCTCAGGCGCTGGCGGCTGGCACGACACCTGTGCCGGCATCCTGGGCCTCACCAAGATGGACTGGAACAACAACACTCTGTACAAGAAGCTTCCCGTCACGCTCGTCTATTCGAAAGCGTTTGCCGACATCATCCAACAGAACCCGAACATGATCGACGAGGTCTATGATTTCCGGAACTTCATGTAACGCCGCTATTTCTTCGTGAGGTATGTCCCGACTACGGCCGCGAGACCGACAGGGAGTTCGGCCTCGTCGCGGCTGGGTTCGCGGCCTTCCTGAATGTGACGGGCCTCGTTCGAGGCGTATCCTCAGACCTGCAAAAGCGCGGAGTTTAGCGGCTTGGGCAGCAGATCTGGATTGCGCTTGATGACTTCGCCGAGCGTGGCCTTTGGATCGCCGTGGCGCCGGCGTGAGCAGCGGCCTTGGTGCAAGCCGGCAAGTGCTCACCGGGATTGTGATAGGGCTGTGATAAAAGGCCCTCGAAGCCTCGCGTTGTACGGAGGTTTACGGGCTCACACGGCGTTGCGGCGATCGGCACTCAAGCTCTTGAGCGCGTGTGCGTTGCGATGATTTCGCGTCGCTTGAAATTTCTCGTCCAGCGGGCTTTCCAAGCGTGCTCCTTCAACCACTCGGACATCTCTCCGACGGAATGAACCAGCAGTCTAGCGGAGGGGCGGAGCTCGGCCAGCCGTGCCGATGTCCGGGCACGTACTCTATGCCGACCACCGGCGTCGCATCGGTTTGAGACGACGCCGCTGGATGCGGTTGCCGACAGCGATCGCCGTGGCGCGGATCGCGTCCTCGACGGCGGCGGCGAACGTGACGGCCCGGCGCTCGACGAGCACGCTCGGCAGGCCGCTCAGCACCACTTTGATCCGACACACCTGATCGACGCCGCCCTTGGGGCCGTTGGCATCGGACAGTCGGACGCTCACGCGCTCGATCGACGCCGCGAACTTCCCCAGTTTCATCCCGAGCTTCCGCGCGATGGCATCTCGGTCCGCGGGATCGACAGCCGCGCCGATCACGCGGATGTGCGCCGGCGGCGGCATCTCGAACGTCCGGCCGCGCGCGATCTTGACGGGGCGCGGCCAGGCCTCGGGCAGCGCGGTCCGCTGCGCCGCGGCACGCGACGGCCGGCGGGCTTCGATCGTGTCATCAGGACCAACCCTCGTCACCCCAACGCTCTTGACGTCTCGCAGCTTCATACGAATCTCCCTGCCGACGCGCCGCGCCGGCGCACACACCTTTTCGAATGCACGCGGCGGGCCAGCCGGTGGGCTCGCGCAATGCGCGCAATCGCGGTAGCCGCTCACCCAGAGAGTGTGACGCTCGATTCACGACGAAAGACGGCCTTTCAAACTGAACGTTCGACAAGAGGCTGTCCGGTGCCGTCGCTCCCCGGTGTGGGAATTTCCGGCGGGGCGACGGGATACTTCGCGTCATCATGGTCGTGGCCGTCGTCGGGAGGGAGTGGCCCGGCCGTGCGCGCACGGCGCACGACGTCCGCGGTTGGTTCCGAATTTGCGAACCGTGTACGGCGTAGCCCGTTCATCTTCCCGGCGTTCGGATCAAAGACGATGATCACCGAAGACCAGTCCGACGTCGTCGACTTCCTGGGTGCGCCATCCACCTACGGCGGCGAGGCCGTCGAGCGCATCGAGACACACAGCGCGTTCGTGTTCCTGGCCGGGTCGCGCGCGTACAAGCTGAAGCGCGCCGTCCGGTTCGACTACCTCGACTTCTCGACCGCCGAGCGGCGTCGCGCGATGTGCGAGGCCGAACTGCGCGTCAATCGACGCACCGCGTCGAACCTCTATCGATGCGTCGTGCCGGTCACGCGCGAACCCACCGGCGTCCTCGCGATCGATGGCCGCGGTACCCCCATCGACTGGGTCATCGAGATGAATCGCTTCCCGCAGGAGGCACTGCTCGATCGCCTGGCCGCGGCGCAACGCCTGGATCTCGATCTGATGCCGCGCCTCGCGGCCGCGATCGCCTCATTCCACGTCACCGCCGAACGCCGGCCCGATCATGGCGGCCTGACGGGCATGGCCGCGATCGTCGAGGGCCACGCCG
>CALFMR010000294.1 GCA_937880585.1 uncultured Acidobacteriota bacterium | reverse complement strand
AAACTCGTGCCCATCGAGCCGGCTCGTGCCCGCACGCCGGGGTCAGCGGCCGGGGCGGTCTGGATGTCGGACGACTTCGACGCCCCCGTCCCGGACTTCGCGGCCTACGAGCAGCCGTGACGCTGCTCCTCGACACGCACGCCTTCCTCTGATGGGTCGGTAACCCCGACCGGCTCGAGGAAGGCGCGCGCAGCCATCAGCCGTCCGACGACGACGTGCTTCGTGAGCCTGGCGAGCGGCTGGGAAATGGCCATCAAGATGGGATTGGGGCGGCTCACGATTCCCGGCCCGCTCGACCGGTTCGTGGCCGAAGCGATGGGCGCCAACGGCTTCCGGCCGCTGGCCATCCAGCTTCCACACCTGGCGCGCGCCGCCACACTGCCACGCCACCACGGCGACCCGTTCGATCGCCTCCTCGCCAGCCAGGCGCTGGTCGAGAAGCTGTCGATCGTCTCGCGCGACGACGCCTTCGGCGCCTACGGAGTCGAGCGGATCTGGTAGGGACGCGAGACGGAAGGCGCGGCTGGTTCCAGGTTCCCCCTGGGCCTGAAGGCCCAGGGCTCCACAATCCTTACCTTTCGCGCCTTCGCGCGGCCGAATCCCGTCCGATCCTTGCGATATGATCGAGCCGTTATGGACACCGTCACGCTCACCATCGATGGACGCCAGGTCACGGTCGAGAAGGGCAAGTCGGTCCTCGAGGCCGCGATCGCGCACGGCGTCGACGTCCCCTACTACTGCTACCACCCGGGACTCGGCGTCGACGGCTCCTGCCGCGTCTGCATCGTCAAGATCGAGAAGATGGGCAAGCTGCAGACGGCCTGCTCGACGACGTGCACCGAGGGCATGGTGGTGACGACGGCGTCGCCGGAGGTCGTGGCGGCGCGCGCGAGCGTGTTCGAGTTCCTCCTGGCCAACCATCCGCTCGACTGCCCCGTCTGCGACAAGGGCGGCGAGTGTCCGCTGCAGGACTTTTCTTATACCTTCGGCCCCGAACGCAGCCGCATGGAGTTCCCGCGCCGCGAGTTCGACGGCGCCGGCGTGAAGGCCGACGTCGACTTCGGTCCGACGCTGCTCCTCAACCGCAACCGCTGCATCCTCTGCACCCGCTGCGTCCGCTTCATGCGCGACGTCGAAGGCGACGCGCAGATCGGCATCACCGACCGCGGCTACGGCAGCGAGATCTCCACCTTCGAGGAACAGGGCGTCATCTCGCTGCTCTCGGGCAACCTGATGGACGTCTGCCCGGTCGGCGCGATCACCACGCGCGACTACCGCTTCCGCTCGCGCCCCTGGGACAACGCGCAGGCCGTCGATACGATCTGCACGCTCTGCGAGAAGGGCTGCAACACCACGGCGTGGCTCAAGGCGAAGCCGGAGTGGGCGAAGGGCGCGCGGCTCGTGCGCATGACGCCGCGGCTCAATCCCGACGTCAACGGTTACTGGATGTGCGACATCGGCCGCTTCGACTATCACTGGGTCGAAGGCGATCGCCGCGTGCTCCAGCCGCACATCCGGCGCGGCACGTCGAACGACGCGGCGCCGTGGGCCGACGCGCTCGTCGCGGTCAAGGACGCCGTCGACGCCGCGGGTGGTCCGGCCAGCACCTTCTTCTATGTATCGGCGCACGCCTCGCTCGAAGAGCTGTACGTGCTGCGACAGATCGCGGCCGGCGCCGGCGGCCTGACGCTGGCCTGGCGTTATCGCGAGAAGCCGCAGCCGGCGAACACCAAGTTCCGCATCCCGTCGGTCGACGCGCCGAACGTGCGCGGCGCGCGCGACCTCGGCTTCGACGTCGGCGATCCCGGCCAGCCCGCGGATCTCTCGCGCATGAAGGCGGCCGTCGACGCGGGCCAGGTGAAGGTGCTGTACGTCATGGACTCCGGTCCCGACGGCTCGATCGGCGACGTCGACTGGATCCTCGCGGCGCGCCAGGCCGGCAAGATCCAGACGCTCATCGTGCACGCGGTCCTGCACACGGCGCTCGCCGAAGCGGCCGACATCCTGCTGCCCGCGAGCGCGTTCGTCGAGAAGGACGCGACCTACACGAACATGGACGGCCGCGTGCAGGCCGCCTCGCGCGTGATTCCGCCGCCCGGAGACGCGGTCGAGGACTGGCAGATCCTCGTGAAGCTCGGCGTTGTCTTCGGCTCGAACCTTTCGTTCGCCTCGTCGGCCGCGATTCGCGAAGCGATCGCGCGTGACTTCGCGTCCGTACCCGGCTACGCGGGCATCCCGTCGCTCGCCTTCTCGCGTCCGGTCCCGGCCAAGACGTGGCTGCAGGGGTCGAATCCCTCCGAGCGGTGGAAGTGGGACTTCATGTTCCAGGACCTGCCGCCCGTGAAGTTCGGCGAGGACTTCGGGCCGCTGCCGCGTGCGGACGTCATCCCGTTGAAAGAAGTGAAATAGCAGCAGGGCCGACGCGGGCCGCCTCGATGCCATGCGATTGCTTCGACTGCTTCCGCCCGTCGTCCTGATCCTCGCCCTTGGGGCGGTCGGCCTGGCGCAAGGTCCGGGCCCGGCCGCGCTGCGACTGACGCCGCTCGTCGAGAGCGACGCGCCCGCTGGCGGTACGGTCCGCCTCGCGCTCCAGATCGCCGTTCCCGACGGCCTGCACATCCAGTCGAACGCGCCGCGCGATCCCGCGCTCATTCCCACGTCGCTCGTCGTCGATGCGCCAGCGGGATTCCGCGTCACCGGCATCGCGTTCCCGGACTCGATCGATTTCTCGATGCCCGGCTTCGATCAACCGCTGGCCGTCTTCGAGCATCAGATTGCCGTCGGGGTCGTCATGACGGTGCCGGCGGGACAGGCGGCGGCCAACGTCGCGATTCCCGCGCATCTTCGCTATCAGGCGTGCGACGCGACGCAGTGCTTCCCGCCGCGCACGATTGACGCGGCCTGGACGCTGCACGTCGTCGCTGCCGGCGCGGTCGTCGCCAAGACGCATGCGGACGTGTTCGACGCGATTGCATTCGATCGCGCGGTCGCGCCGCCGGCACCGGTGGCGACAGCGGCTGCTGCACCAGGCGCGGTCCCCGCCGCCAATGCCGCCGCCGCGCCTGGTGGCGCGCCAGCCTCGGACGCAGACGTCGCGGCGCTGCTCGACGACTTCACCGTCTTGAACAAAGACGGCAGCGGCGGCTATATGAACGCCGCCGACTTCCTGACCTTAGTACACAACGCCGAGAATGGCGTGAAGTCCGAGGGGCCGTTCGAAGGACGCGGTCCGCTGGCGATCCTCGCCATCATCTTCATCGGCGGCCTCGCGCTGAATCTCACGCCATGCGTGCTGCCGATGATCCCCATCAACCTCGCGATCATCGGTGCCGGCGCGGGTAGCGAAAAGCGCGGGCGTGGCCTCTGGCTGGGCGCCGTTTACGGCGGCGCGATGGCCATCGTCTATGGTCTGCTGGGACTCGTCGTCGTGCTCACGGCCGGCACGTTCGGCACGATCAACGCGTCGCCCTGGTTCAACGTCGGCATCGCGGCGCTGTTCGTCGTGCTCGCGCTGGCGATGTTCGACGTCATCCCGATCGACTTCTCGCGCTATTCGAGCGGCATCCGGTTCAATCCGAACAGCCGAGGCACATCGCTGCTCGCGTTCGGCATGGGCGCGGTCGCCGCGCTGCTCGCGGGCGCGTGCGTCGCACCGGTCGTCATCCAGGTCATCGTCTTCTCGAGCAACCTGTACGCGGGCGGAACGAAGGTCGCGCTCGCCCTGCCGTTCGTGCTCGGCCTCGGCATGGCATTGCCCTGGCCAATTGCCGGCGCGGGATTCTCCGCGCTGCCAAAACCTGGCGCCTGGATGGTGCGCGTGAAGCAGGTGCTCGGCGTCTTCATCCTCGTCATGGCGGGCTACTACGGCTACGTCGCGTACGGCATCTTCGCCAACCGCATGGTCGATCCCGGCAGCGTCTCGGCCAGCGTGGCGTCGAAGGTCAAGGAAGGCTGGCACGCGTCGCTCGCCGAAGGGCTCACCACCGCGCGCGCGCAGCAGACGCCCGTCCTCGTCGACTTCTGGGCGACGTGGTGCAAGAACTGCCTCGTCATGGACGAGACGACGATGGAGGATGCGGGCGTGAAGGCGGCGCTGGCGAAGTACACGCGCATCAAGGTCCAGGCCGAGGATCCCGATCGCGTACCCGCGCCAGTCAAGCGGCTGATGAACGAGATCGGCGCGGTTGGTCTCCCCGCGTACGCCATCCTCCAGCCGAAGCCGGCGACCCAAGCCTCGGTCACGCGCTGACGCGCACGACGCGACTGATAACGCCCGGTCGCAGTTCGAAGTTCGAAGTTTTGAAACGAGCTTGAAGAAAGCCGGGCGGCGCGATCGAAGTGCTGCTATAGTAGCCGGGCATGGAGCAGAGTGTGAGGCATCGTAACCTCGGTCTGCTATTTGCCTTCATCGTCCTCCTCGCGATCGGCACACTCGTTCAAAACTTTCGATTCGACCAGTCACTCGCGCGCACGCGCGCGTCGGCTGAGACCGTCGACCATCGCATCGGCACGGCCGAGGTGACGCTGTCCGATCTACGCGCCGCGCAGACAGCGTATCTCGCGACGGGACAGGGCCCGGACTTCTGGATGCAGCGCGCCGGCGAGTTGTCGGGACAGATCGACACGGCGATCGGCGACCTGCGGCAAGGTGCGGACGATGACGCGCGGACGCACTACGCGGAGGCGTCCGCTGCGCTTCAGGCCCTGATGAAGATCGACGGCCGCGCGCGGGCCGACATCCAGAACGACCAGCGGTTCATGGCGTCGGACCTGATCCTGACCGACAGCACCGCGCCGGCGCAGCAGCTCACGGCGGCGCTCGACGCCGCGCGCGCGGCCGAGGCCTCGGCCGCCGACGCGCAAATCGTGCGCACGTCGCGCATCCGCCTCGCAATGAACGCGCTGGCATTTCTCGTGCTCATCGCGGTCACGTCGAGCGCGACCCGTCGCAAGCCCGCGCAGACGGCGGCCTCGGCGCGCGCGGAAACGGCGGAGATGATCCGCAACCTGCCGCCGGCGGTGAAGACGGGGACCACGCCCGTCGCGCGGCCGGTCCCGGCGCCCATCGCCAGCCTGCCGGACGCGGCCGAGCTCTGCGTCGACCTGGCGCGCGTCATCGACAGCCGCGACGTGCCGACGCTCCTCGAACGCGCGGCGCGCGTGCTCGAGGCCAAGGGGGTCATCATCTGGATGGCCGACAAGGATCAGGGCACGCTCCAGCCGACCCTGACGCACGGCTATTCCGACAAGGTCCTCACGCGGCTCGGCGTGCTCGACATCGACGCGGACAATGTGACGTCGCTCAGCTACCGCTCGATGCGGCCCCAGACGATGGCCGCCATGTCGATCGGGTCGGCCGGGGCGATTGCGGTGCCGCTCATCACGGCGGCCGGGTGCACGGGCGTGCTGGCGGTCGAGACCCGTGACAGCAAGCCGGCCAACGAGATGGTCGCCGTCGCCCGCATCATCGCCGCCCAGTTCGCCACGCTCATCGCGCCCGGCGAGCTCGCTGGAGCCGCCGCGCCAGCGGCGGCGCAGGGCTGAAGGGGCGAGTCATCTTTTTTTGCAATGGCGCGGGGCGCGGGGCCCCACCCCCGCGCCTACTGCGCTACGCCGCCCGCGCTCCGCTCGGGGGTTCGCGGTGTCCTCTTCTCTTGGCCCCTGTCGCTG
>CALFMR010000293.1 GCA_937880585.1 uncultured Acidobacteriota bacterium | reverse complement strand
ACGCGCAGGGTGAGGCACAGGCGCCGACCTTTCGTGCCGGGACCGATCTGATCGTCGTCGACGCGCAGGTGATCGACGGCAAAGGGGCGCCCGTCGTCGGACTCACCGCGAAGGACTTCGAGGTGACGATCGACGGACACGACCATCGCGTGGCCGCCGTCGACGCGGCAAATTACGCGACCGCGGCGTCGTCTGGCTCGAGCGTGCCGCTGTCCGTGAGTGCGCGTCCGGCGACGGCGAGCGAACCGGCCCCACTCTTGTTGACGGCTCCGCCATCCACGCCGGCTGCAGCGGCCCCGCCTCCGTCATCCGCACCGCAGGCGACGGCTGGACGCACGTTCATCCTCGCTATTGATGCGGGCAGCTTCACGAACGACGCGTCTCCGGGCGTCATCGCGGCCGCGCGCCAGTTCGTCAACGCGCTGTCGCCGCGCGACGAAGTCGCGCTCACGACGTTTCCATCGGGCCCGCACGTCGATCAGACGTCGGATCACGTCGCGATCACGCAGGCCTTGTCCGGTGTATCCGGCGCGCGCATCGGCGGTCGCCGCTATTCGCCTGGCGAGATTGTCGAGTTCGTGGGCGAAACGAATGCGCCGCAGGCGATGGGCGGCCGTAGCGGCGGGGCCACCAGCACGAACTTGTCGAGCGTGCGTGACGCCGTGCTGCAGCGCGAATGCGGTGGCGTCACTGATCCCGTCTGCCGACAGCGCGTCGAGCAGGACATCGCGGCCGAGGCCGGCATGCAGGAGCAGCTCGGCATTCGCAGCCTCAACCAGATTCGCGACGGCATTCGCGAAGCGGGCCGCCTGCCGGGCCGCAAGTTCCTCGTCCTCGTCAGCGCCGGCCTGCTCGCCGCGGATCGCGCGGGCAGTCATCCGGATTTCGGCAATCTGCCTGAGGACGTCGGTCACGCGGCGGCCAGCGCGAACGTCACGGTCTATACGCTCTTCATCGATCCAAGCTTCTGGGAGCGTTACAGCGCGGAGACGCGCAAGGGCGAAGTCGAGGCCGTCCATCACGGCCGTGACTCGGTGCTGCTCGAGCGCGGCCTCGATCTGTTCACCGGCGCCGCTGGCGGCGCCGTCTTCCAGGATGTGATCGGCGGCGGCGAGCTCGGCTTCCAGCGCGTCCTCCGCGAGACATCGGCCGGCTACGTGCTCGGCGTCGAGCCGACCGACCGCGATCGAGACGGCAATCTGCACGAAGTCCGGGTGAGCGTGAAGAAGCACGGCGTCACTGTCCGTGCCCGCCAGTGGGTGCGCGTGCCGAATGCGGGCGGCTAGCGTGAGCTTCGCCGCTTGATCGCCTCGGTCCGCGTTGCTACGATGCGAGGGCGTTGACGAGTCTTCCCGCGCTCACGGCCAACAAGGATCAGTCGCTGGACGCGGCGCTCTCGCGCATGCTCGGCGAGTACGAGCGTGCGCGGCGGTCCGGCGCGGAGCTCGGTGTCGCCCGCCAGGGCGTCGTCGACGATGACCCGCACATCGCGGCCGTGCGGAAGCTGGAAGCGGTGGAGGCTGCGTACGCGCCGTTTCCCGACGCGATCGATCCGCGCCTAAAGCGTGCGCTCCACGCGCGCGGCATCGACCAGCTCTACACGCACCAGGCCGAAGCCATCGCCCACGCGCTCGCCGGGCGGAACGTCGTGGCCGTCACGCCGACCGCGTCGGGCAAGACGCTCTGCTACAACCTGCCGGTCCTGCAGCGCATCCTGACGGATCGATCGGCGCGCGCGCTGTATCTCTTTCCGACCAAGGCCCTCGCGCAGGATCAGCTGGCCGAGCTGCACCAGATGGCGCAGCTCGTCGGCGCGGAAGGCGGCGGAGAGGTCGGTGTGTTCACCTACGACGGCGACACGCCGCAGGACGCGCGGCGCGCGATTCGCGCCCGCGCGCACGTCGTCCTGAGCAACCCGGACATGCTGCACGCGGGGATCCTGCCGCACCATCCCCGCTGGGCGAAGCTCTTCGAGAACCTGCAGTACGTCGTGATCGACGAGCTGCACGCCTATCGCGGCGTGTTCGGCAGCCACCTGGCGAACATCCTCCGCCGCCTGCACCGCGTGGCGGCGCACTACGGCGCCTCGCCGACGTTCATCTGCTCGTCGGCGACGATTGCCAATCCGCGCGAGCTGGCCGAACGGCTCATCGGCGAGCCGGTCGAGCTCGTGGACAAGAGCGGCGCGCCGCGCGGCGAGAAGTACTTCATTTTCGTCAACCCGCCGGTCGTCAACCGCGAGCTCGGGATTCGCCGGTCGTATCTGGCCGAAACGCGCCGCGTCGCGATCGAGTTCCTCAAGCGCGGTCTGCAGCTCATCGTCTTCGCGCAGAGCCGGCTGTCGACCGAGGTGTTGACGACGTACTTGAAGGATGCGTTCCAGGGCCCGCCGGGCGCGGCGGACGTGATCCGCGGTTATCGCGGTGGCTACCTGCCGATGCGGCGACGAGAGATCGAGCGCGGCCTGCGCACGGGCGAAGTGCGGTGCGTCGTCTCGACCAACGCGCTCGAGCTCGGCATCGACATCGGCGCGCTGGACGTGGCCGTGCTGGCGGGTTATCCGGGCACGATCGCGTCGACGTGGCAGCGCGCGGGCCGCGCCGGCCGGCGCAGCGGACGGTCGGCGGCCGTGCTCGTCACGTCGAGCGCGCCCATCGATCAGTTCCTCGCGCGCAACCCGGACTTCTTCTTCGGCGCCTCGCCCGAGCACGCGCTCGTCAATCCCGACAACCTGCACATCCTGCTCGACCACGTGAAGTGCGCCGCGTTCGAGCTGCCGTTCACGACGACCGAGATGTTCGGCACGCTGAACGTGCAGGAAATCCTGTCGATCCTGAGCGAGGAAGGCTTCGTCCACTCGGTCGACGGCCAGTGGCAGTGGACGCACGAATCGTATCCAGCCGACGCGGTGAGCCTCCGATCCGTCTCCTCCGACAACTTCGTCGTCGTCGACACGACCGACGGCGAGCAGGTGATCGGCGAAACGGACTTTGCGAGCGGACCCTCGACGCTGCACGAGAAGGCGATCTACATCGTCGAAGGACGCCTGTTCCAGGTCGAGCGCTTCGACTTCGACAACCGCAAGGCGTTCGTGCGCCGCGTGGACTGCGACTACTACACCGACGCGATCACCTACACGAAGGTGACCGTGCTCGACACGTTCGAGCGCACGGACGGATTGGCGGCCGGCGCGCCGGCCCCGCCCGACGTCGCGGCCCTCGCGGCCGGGCTGGAGAACGACGCGCGCGGCGAGGTTCCCGATCTCGACATTCCACCCGCGCTGGCCGACAGTCCCGGCGTGTCGCAGGAAGACCTGCACTCGACGGCACGGGCCGACGACGATGCGGGCGTGTCGTGTCATGGTGAAGTCCACGTCGTGTCGCGCGTCGTCGGCTTCAAGAAGATCAAGTTCTACACGAACGAGAACGTCGGATCGGGCGAGCTGGATCTGCCCGAGCAGCAGATGCACACGACGGCCTACTGGCTGACGATTCCCGCCCACACGATGGCCGCGCTGCCGTACGACACGGCCGATCGGCGCGATGGCGTCGTCGGTCTCGCGTACGCGATGCATCACGTGGCGCCGTTGCTGCTCATGTGCGACGGTCACGATCTCGGCCTGTCGGTGGACGGGGTCAGCCTGGAAGGCGCGTCGCGGATGGGCGGATTGGCCTCGCGCGCATCCGAAACGGAACTGTCGGCCGAACCGTCGATCTTTCTCTACGACAACTACCCGGGCGGCATCGGTCTGAGCGAGCCGCTCTTCGCGATGCACGCGGCGCTGCTCGATCGCACGCGCGAGCTCATCAGCGGCTGTCCGTGCGAGTCGGGCTGTCCGTCCTGCGTCGGGCCCGAGGGCGCGACGGGGCCGCTAGCCAAGGCCGTGGCGTCGCGCCTGCTCGATTGCCTCGTCGCCGCGCGCGCGGCGGCGTGAATCACGTTCGGCCATGCGGGATCTGACGTCACGGCTCCGCGAGATCGTCCGGCGCGACGGCACGCCGCGCGCGCCGGTCGATCCGCCGCGAGAGCTGACCTACGTCCCGGACGTCGCTGGCGTGACCGATCGGCCACATGCCGACGACAATACGTGGGGACGTTCGATCAGTGGCGATGAGGCGTGCGTCGTGATCGACGAGCGGTACGCCGCGCATCGTTCGCATGGCCGCCGCGCGATCGACGCGTACGCGCCGGTGCCCGATGCACCGCTGCACCTCTTCGATCCGAGCGTGGCCTCGTCGGCCGACTGGGCGCGCCGCGTCGTCTTCTTCGACATCGAGACGACAGGGCTCAGCGGCGGCGCGGGGACGATCGCCTTTCTCGCCGGCTGCGGCTGGTTCGATGCAGACGGCTTCGTCGTGCGCCAGTTCTTTCTCGCCAGTCCGTCGGGCGAGAAGGCCATGCTCGCGGCGCTCGCTGACGTGTTCCGCGAGGCGTCGCTGCTCGTCACCTACAACGGCCGCACGTTCGACGTGCCGTTCATGGAGACGCGCTGGGCGTTCCACCGCGAACGCGTGCCGACCGACGACGTGCCGCACTTCGATTTGTTGCCGTCAGCGCGACGGCTGTGGCGCAGGCGCGAAGCGGCCGGCGACGCGGGTTGCAGCCTGTCGACGCTCGAGGGCGCCGTGCTCGGGTTCCATCGCGTGGGCGACGTTCCTGGATTCGAGATCCCCGCGCGCTACTTCCAGTTCCTTCGGTCTGGCGACCGGACGGCGATCGACGGCGTGCTCGAACACAATCGGCACGACATCGTCTCGCTGGCCGCGCTCATGTCGCACGCGCTGTGGCTCGCGAGCGAAGGCCCGATGGCCTGCCGCGAGTCGTCGGAACGGCTGGCGCTCGGACGGCTCTACGAGCGGGCGGGGCAGACGGACGCCGCGGCCGAGGCCTACGATCTCGCGGCCAGGACCGACGACCCGTCGATGCGTTGCGACGCGCTCGCGCACCTGGCCGTGCTGCACCGCCGCGCACGGCGGTTCGACGAGGCGGCGGTCTGCTGGCAGGCGGTGCTCGATACCGCAGGACGACGGCGCGGGCCGTTGGCGGTCGTGGCGCAGCGGGCGGCCGAGGCGCTCGCCATTCATCACGAGCATCGATCGAAGGACGTGGCGACGGCGCGTCGCTACGCGGAGGTGCTGCGACGCAGTGCGGATGGGCGCGGGGAACGTGAAGCCGTACACCGGCTGGACCGCCTCAATCGCAAGATTGAGCGGTCCACCGGGCAGTTGAGTTGGGAAACGGGGAACTGACGCGAACGGGCTTAGGCGGACGCCTGGTCCTTCTTCGACTTGCTGGCCTTGGCAGCCTTCGTCGCCTTCGCGGCGGCCTTCCGGCCCTCGGCCGACTGGGCGCCGAACCGCTTCACGAAGCGCTCGACGCGCCCTTCCGTGTCGATGAGCTTCTGCCGGCCCGTGAAGAACGGGTGGCACTGGTTGCAGATTTCCAGGTGCAGCTCGGACTTGGTCGACCGCGTCGTGAAGGTGTTCCCGCAGGCGCAGCGGACTTCGATTTCTTCGTACTTCGGATGAATCCCGGGCTTCACAGCGAGCTCCTTCAGTAGGACGGCAAACCCCGATTATACGCCATCGCCCACGGCGAGTCGACGCGAACCCTCGCGCCTCGGCCTGCGACCGCTGGGGGGCCGCCCGTCGGCCCTCAGACGATGACGTGGGTCCGGACCCAGCGGTGGCGCCGGAGCCGCTCGAGAAGCGCTGGATCCAGCGCGCGGCCGTCGGAGACGCCCAGATTGGCGTCCACGTGCCGCGCCTTCCGCATGCCGGGGATGACCGTCGTCACGTCCGGGCAGGCCAGGATGAACCGCAGCGCCAGCTCCGGCAGCGTCATGCCGGACGGGACGTCCGGCTTGACGCGGTCGACGTGCTCCAGCGTCTCGGCGAGGTTCTCCGGCGTGAAGTACAGGTTCCGCCAGTCGCCCTCCGGCCAGTGGGCGTCTTTGGTGAGCGTCCCGGTCAGGCTGCCCTCGTCGAAGGGCACGCGCGCGATGACGGCCACGCCCAGTTCGCGGCACAGGGGGAACAGCTCGTCCTCGGGGTTCTGATCGAAGAGGTTGTAGACGACCTGCACGCTATCGACGAGCCCGGTGCGCAGGGCCTTCAGCACGTTGGCCGGCTCCCAGCGGTTGACGGAGATGCCGAACGCGCGCACCAGCTTTTCGCGCTTGAGGTCGTCGACCGCGCGCTGCCAGCGCTCGTCGTTCGCCCAGGCGTCGGTCCACACGTGGAACTGCTGCAAATCGATCTGCGACACGCCGAGATTCTTCAGGCTCGTCTCGGTCGCCTCGCGCACGTAGTCGGCGGGGAAGACGTCTTCCAGCTTGTAATCGGGGAACGCAGGCCACTTGCGATTCTTCGGCGGGATCTTCGTGGCGACGACGAGCGACTTGTCGCGATGGCGGGCGAGGACCTTGCCGAGGAGCTGTTCGCTCTTGCCGTCGCCGTAGGCCAGCGCCGTGTCGAAGAACGTGCAGCCGCGCTCGACGGCGCGCTCCAGCGCGGCAATCGACTCGGCGTCGTCCGATCCCGACCATCCGCCCATGCCCCACAGCCCATAGCCCACTTCCGAAACGGGCCACCCCAACTTGCCGAATCGACGTGTCTGCATGGCGCCGATCATAGTCGAGGTCGGGCCGACGACGCCTCGGGCACGGCTGCTATGATCGCGCGCGGTGACCGCTCGCACGCTCACGTCGTTGTCGATGACGCTCGCTGCGGCAATCACGACCGTCGTTGCCGCGCCGGCGGCGCCGCCGCCGCAAGCGGCCGAGCGCGTCGACACGGCGGCCATCGCGCGCATCCGCGACGAGGGCCTGCACCGTTCGCAGGCGATGGACACGGCGTTCTGGCTGTCGGATCGCTACGGTCCGCGGCTCGACGGATCGCCCGAAATGGCCGAAGCGGGCGCGTGGGCGATGACCCGCCTGCGCTCGTGGGGGCTCGCCAACGTTCACGAGGAGCCGTTCCCCGCGCGTCGCGGCTGGTCGCTGACGTCGTTTCACGCGACGATGACGTCGCCGCGCGTGATGCCGATCATCGGCGTCCCGCGAGCATGGACACCCGGCACCAACGGTTCGATCACCGCGCGCGTCGTCCGGCCCGTCATCCACACGGCAGCGGATGCCGCCCGCTATCGCGGCACGCTCCGCGGCGCGATCGTGCTCACCGAGCCGGCGCGTGCCGTGCGCATGCTCGAGCACGGCGACGGCCTCGTCGTTCGTTATGCGGATCAAGACGGCAAGTGGGCGCGCGAAGCGATGACGCCCGAACCGCCCGCGCCGCGGACCGTCGAGACGCCGCCGATTGCCGCACCGGCGACGACCGCGCCATCGACGCGTCCTGCCGCGCGTCCGTTCAACCTGCTGCAGTTCTACAAGGACGAGGGCGTCGTCGCGCTGATCGATCGCGGTCCGAACGGCGATCTCGCCGACGGCGGCAGCAATCTCTCGTGGCGCGTGCAGCGCACCGATGGCGGCACGATCGTCGCCGAGGACGGCACGGACGTCGACGATCCGAATGGAACGCTGCCGCAGATCGTCATCGCGGTCGAGCAGTACAACCGCATGGTGCGTCTACTCGACCACGACGTGCCGATCGAGATGGATCTGGACGTCGGCGTCCGCTGGGCAGATGCCGCGCCGGCGCAGAGCTTCAACATCGTCGGCGACATTCCCGGCCGCGACAAGGCGGACGAGGTCGTCATCCTCGGCGCGCACTTCGACTCGTGGCAGGGGGCGACGGGCGCGACCGACAACGCCGCGGGCGTCTCGGCGATGATGGAGGCGATGCGGATCATCCGGACACTCGGTCTCCAGCCTCGCCGCACGATTCGATTGGCGCTGTGGGGTGGGGAAGAAGAAGGGCTGTTCGGATCGGCAGCCTACGCGGCCACGCACCTCGGCACGCTGACTCGTCCGACGCCGGATCTCGCGCGGACGACGGCGTATTTCAACTTGGACAACGGGACGGGTCGCATCCGCGGCATCTGGACGCAGGGCCGCGCGGCCGTTCAACCGATCTTCGCGGCGTGGACGGCGCCGCTCGCCGATCTCGGCGTGACGATGGTCAGCCCGCGAGCGGTGGAGCAGACCGATCACGTCACGTTC
>CALFMR010000292.1 GCA_937880585.1 uncultured Acidobacteriota bacterium | reverse complement strand
TCAGGCTGGGTTTTTCAGCAAGTTCTTAGGACAGTGAAGGGACTTTCCAAATGCGCGTGTTGCTCGCTTTCATCCTGCCCGTTTCGATGCCCGTTCGCACCGCCCATGCCGGTTCTCCGAAGACGTGATGTGCCTTACGATTGCAGGACCATGACGCGCACGCGCACCAGCAGGACCGTCAAAGGCCGCGGATTGCGTGATGTCGACGACGCGGTCGTGATCGAGCTTCGGGCGCGGAAGGCGCGCGACGAGGACGCCGCTCGATTGATCCGCCAGCGCGAAGCGCGTGAACGGCTCATCGGCCTGCTCGGCGGCTCGGTGCTATTAACGCCCGATCTCGCCGCCGCTATCGACGCAGAGCAGGCGGGTGTCTCTAGGCGCACATCTCGCAAGCCGATCTAGATCACGACGACGGCGAGTCCGTCTTCGACGCCGACTCCGCTCCCGGCGGCTCGCGGAAGGGATCCATCGGGATCGGCGTGTAGTCGACGTCGAGGATCTCGAGATGTTCGGTCTTCGTCGGCGCGCGCAGCATGACGCGGTCGCCGATGGTCGCCTTCATCAGTGCACGGGCCAACGGCGACATCCAACTGATGTAGCCGCGATTCAGATCGACCTCGTCGAGGCCGACGATGCTGACCGTGCGTTCGCGGCCGTCGGCGTTCTTGTAGGTGACCGTCGCGCCGAAGAAGACGCGCGAGGCGGCGGCCGTCGAGCGCGGGGCGGCGGGATCGACGACTTCGGCCGCGTCGATGCGTTTGGTCAGGAACCGGATGCGCGAGTCGATCTGACGCAGCCGCCGCTTGCCGTAGAGATAGTCCGCGTTCTCGCTGCGATCGCCGTTGCCCGCCGCCCAGGCGACGACGGCGGTGACCGCCGGCCGCTCGCGTGTCATGAGAAACCGGTGCTCGTCCCGCAGACGCTGCAGGCCCGCGGGCGTGATGTAGTTCTTCAGCTTCGGCCCGGGGGCCTCGCGCACCGGTTCTCTCAACGGGCGCTTCGTTCGCATCATCGTCAACGCGTCTTCTCCACGGCGACGGCCTCCGCGCGGCTGGCATGAGCCGCGCGTGTCAGTCGGGAATCTCCGCCTCGACGAGCTTGCCGAGCAGCAGCCACTTCACCTTGGCGTCGCCATCCAGGAATGCGCGATAGACGCGCTCGGGCGTCGCGCGCAGCACGCGATGGAACTGAACCGTGTTCGGCATGTCTCCTCCTCAATAGCACACTTGCGTCGTGCGCTCGATGGTTGGACGGCACGGCCCAGCCAAAATCATCGGTCGGTCATCCCGGCATATAGTTGAGCCGCTTCTGGCGGTCCCGTCGGCCGATCGGCACGACATCGGGAAGCCCTCCGCCCGCGTCCGATCGCGTCGAGTTCCGCTCCAGAAAGGCCCACCTCGTGACACTCATCGTCATCATCGCCTTTTTCGCCATCGTCGGGTTCTGCGCGTGGAAGGTCAACCAGCAGCGCGCCAGCGCGTTCGCGGCCGCGGCGGATCGAATGGGCTTCGTCGACAAAGGCAGCGCGTCGCCGTTCGCGGGCAGCGACGCCGCCGGCCTGACGCTGCTCACCGACACGATGCAGCACGTCTATCGGAACGTGCTCGTCGACAAGCGCGGGAGCCTCGTCGTCGTGCCCGGATTTCAGTACGTCCTGCCCGTCGGCATGATGCGGAAAGGCATGGGCGCGGTGACCGACGACGAGATGCAGAATCACTCGCTCGTGGCCTTCCGCGCGCCGCACGGATCGCTGCCGATCTTCCAGGTGTACTCGCGAGGGGCCATCGGCAACGTCGGCATCCCGGTCGACGCGACCGCGTTCAGCGGCATGAAAACCGCGGCCGGCGTCGACACGGGCTCGCCCGAGTTCTCGGAGCGCTACGTCATCAGCACGAAAGACGAGGCCGGTGTGGCACGGGTATTCACTCCGGCCCTGGTGAAGGCCTTCGTGGACCAGCCGGCCATGACATGGCTGCACGTCCAGACGTCGGCGGACTGGCTGCTCTTCTACGACCCGCGGATCCTCATCCTCAAACCGGAGGACGTGGAGCCCGCGCTACAGCGCGTGCGCCCCATCGCGAGCCTGCTGCTCGGCGCGCGCGCGTAGCCAAGCCGCGCAGGCTACTTCGAGCTCTTGGCCGACTTCGGCGAGGGGACGGGTGGCTGCCGCACGCTTGCCCCACCCAGCTTCCAGGATGGCCAGCGGTCGACTTCCGCCGCTGTCCGCTCCACGAAGTCCCAATAGGAATCTCTCGGCGCAGCGGGTCGATTCTGAGGGGCTTTTGTCTTCGTCATCGTCATTCACTGCATCGTGTCACGAATGATCTGTGTGGCGATCCTCTCGCGTTCGACGAACGACGTCGGAGCCATCGGCACGCGTGGTCTCGCCTCGGACCGCCTGAACTCGACCGCTCTCACGCCGCGCTTACGTTCGAGCGGCCAACCCGAACTGATTCGTGTTGAAAACACATCGAAATACCGCCGCGCGGCTACGCCGACGAACGGCATGAACGACACCTTTGTCGGATCCTCGACTTCGAGGCTGACAGCATCGGCATGTAGTTGAGAGGCTTTGCTCTTCGGGTACGGCTCCACGAACAGCACCCGTTGAATCCCAGCATCGACGATGTGCTTGGCACAGTTGTGACAGGGAAAGGTGGTCGTGAACAGCGTCCCGCCGGCGGGACTCACCCCCGATCGCGCGCACTCCAGCAACGCCTCCATCTCCGCATGGACCGGACGGCCGAACTCGGTGAGATCGTGCAGGCGCGTCTTCCGAAGGCTCTGCAGAACCCTGTCGCGTGTTATCCCATCGGCGCCCGGAAACAACTCGTTCGCGATGTCTCCAGCTATCCGTTCGATTTCTTCCTTATTGGAGTCGCGTCCAAGGATGAAGTCGCGCTGATCGCCCTGCCCGGGCCAATACAAGCCACCGCCGAACGCCGGGACGTCGTTGGCTCCCGTCGCGATGATGTCGCCAGCGGACGAGACAACCACCGCGCCCACTTGTCTCGAGAGATCCGCCGATCGGAGTGAGGCCGCGAACGCCAGAAACATGGCGTGCTCCTCCCGGGTCGGCGTCTCGAACGGCGCACCGAATGCGAGATCGATGAATCGTTGAACCGACTTCTTGAACGCGCCCAACTGGTGCTCGTCCAGGTGCACGAAGACATCCGCCAATTGGAACGTCCGGCTGGTGCGCTGGCCGTGCGGATCCATCTCGTCCTGATCGCGCGTCAACAATCGTCGCGCCGCATCGTGAGGCACCCCACGATCCTCCGTCAGGTACTTCAACCGCCCGGCCTCGGTTCCATAGACGCCAATGAGGAAAAATCCGGGTCCGTAGATATGACGCAATGTCGCGACTTCCTCCGGTCGCTTCAGACTGAGGAGGACGTGCGCCGTGGGCGTGAACGCACCAGGCGCGCGACGCTGTGTGATGTCGCTGGCCGCATAAAGAGCCAGGATGTCTTCGCGGCCGCTGATGTCCCTCACTCGGTTGCCCGCGGTCATCAGCGACGTGATGCGATGATGCTCCCCCTTTCGACCAATCCGGACGCGGTGCTTGGACCGTATGTGAGGCTGCCTGAGAAACCCACTGAGCCGAACCTCATCCACGGCGTACTGAAACTTCTCGAGGTGATCCCGAAGCACGGCACTGCATTGCCGCAAATCGACACCAACTGGCGCGACGATGCCAAACACGACTTCCGAATCACGGTAATCGAGGGGGTCGCTGACCGCCATTGCCGAGACGACGTCATCCTACATCGTCCGAGTGATGATCGGCCGGCCCTGTGACAGCCGGGGTCAGTGTCAACCGCAGTTTCCGTCCGCGCACCGCTCTCCGCGACGCCTCCGCTGGCCGGAGTTCCCCGCACGGCTTCGCCGCTCGGCGCCGCCGGCTACTGCTTGAGCGATGCCATGTCGATGACGAAGCGGTAGCGCACGTCGCCCTTCAACATCCGTTCGTAGGCGTCGTTGACTTGATCGATGCGAATCATCTCGATGTCGCACGCGATGCCGCGCTCGGCGCAGAAGTCGAGCATCTCCTGCGTTTCCTGGATACCGCCGATGCCGGATCCGGCGAAGCGATGCCGTCCGCCGATCACGCTGAACGCCGCGATCGGCAGCGGCTGCTCCGGGACGCCGACGATCGTGAGCGTGCCGTCGATCTTCAGCAGGTGGAGGTACGTGTTGACGTCGTGCGCCGCGGACACGGCGTCGAGAATGAAGTCGAACGAGGCCGTCTGACGCGACATCGCCTCGGCGTCCCTCGAGACGACGACTTCGTGCGCGCCGAGCCGTAGCCCGTCGGCCACTTTGCCGGGCGACGTCGTGAACAACACGACGTGCGCGCCGAAGGCGCGGGCGAACTTCACCCCCATGTGCCCCAACCCGCCGAGCCCGATGATGCCGACTTTCTGGCCCGGACCGACGTTCCAGTGGCGCAGCGGCGAATACGTCGTGATCCCCGCGCAGAGTAGCGGCGCGGTCGCCGCCAGATCGACGCGATCGGAGATGCGGAGCACGAACGCTTCGTCGACCGTGACGCGCTCGGAGTAGCCGCCGAATGTGGGACCGCCGAGATGCGGATCGACGCTGTTGTAGGTGTAGGTCGCGCCCGGCTCGCAGTACTGCTCGAGGCCGCGCCGGCACGCGTCGCACGTGCGGCACGAGTCGACCATGCAGCCGACGCCGGCCAGATCGCCCGCCTTGAACCTTGTCACGGTCGAACCGACGCGCGCCACGCGCCCGACGATCTCGTGTCCCGGCACGAGGGGATAGATCGAGTTCTGCCACTCGTTGCGGATCTGGTGCAGATCCGAATGACAGACGCCGCAAAAAAGGATGTCGATCTCGACGTCGGACGGCAGCGGCTCGCGCCGCTCGATCGACGCCGGCGCGAGCGACGACGCGGCGGACTCAGCCGCCCAGGCGCGTGCGCTGCGCGTCGGCATCGAGGTGGACGTGGGATGAGATGAAGGCGATGACGAGGACATGCGGTGTGATCCTTCCTGAAAGCGAGTGTACCGGCCGATGAGCCTGGGTCTCAAGCGGCAGCGCGTGGCGGCGAGTTAGAATGCCGCGTGCCCGCGGCTGCCGCTCCGATCCTGGTCACGGGCTCGCACCGCTCAGGAACGACGTGGGTCGGACGCATCCTGGCCTCGGCGCCGTCGACCGTCTACCTGCACGAACCGTTTCATCGCCGCCCTGATCCAGACACGGCCGGCGCGGACACGCGTTTCGACTGCTGGTTCACCTACGTGTGCCGC
Source organism: uncultured Acidobacteriota bacterium (assembly GCA_937880585.1). Classification (GTDB taxonomy): domain Bacteria; phylum Acidobacteriota; class Vicinamibacteria; order Vicinamibacterales; family SCN-69-37; genus CALFMR01. Next base: position 1,599 of record CALFMR010000292.1, on the reverse strand, counting down.
GAGAACGAACAGGCGTATCGTGCAGCGATCGAGGATGTGCTCGCCCGCGCCGCGCGAGCGCACGCGAGTAATCGGCCCACGCGCCCCATCGTCAAAGATCCCCTCGCCGTATTCTCGGCGCCCTGGTTCGCCGACCGGTTCCAGACGAGGAACGTCGTGCTCGTGCGTCATCCCGCCGCCTTCGCCGCAAGCCTCAAACACAAGGGCTGGACGCACCCGTTCGCGGACTTTCTGCGGCAGCCGCTGCTCATGGCGCATCACCTCGATCCGTTCGCCGGCGAGATCATGCGCTTCACGCGGCAGGCACACGACGTCGTGGATCAGGCCGCCCTGTTGTGGCGGCTCATCTACTCGGTCGTCTTGCAGTACCAACGTGACTTTCCGGGTTGGACGTACGTCCGGCACGAAGATCTGGTGCCTGATCCGCCGTCGGCGTTCCGGACGCTGTTCGCGCAACTCGACCTCGACTACGGCGTCGACGCCGAGCGCGCGATCGCGGCGCATCGTCGAACGGAGGTCGCCGACTGGCGCGAACGTCTCACGGACACCGAGATCCAGCGCGTGAGGATCGGCGTGGGCACTCTCGCCGATCGGTTCTACGCCGACGCCGACTGGTAGCTCCGTGCCGCACACGCCGCCGTTCTCTATCCTGGTCATCGCCCGCAACGAAGCGCACACGCTCCCACGCCTGGCCGAGTCGCTCCGCGACTGTCTCGCCGCCGGCGTCGAGCTCATCGTCATCGACACCGGCAGCGAGGACGAGACGGCGCAGGTAGCGCGCGGTCTCGGTGCCCGCGTCGAGCTCGCCGGCGATCGCTTCCACTCGACGCTGACGGCTGACGAAGCCGCGGCCATCGATCGCCGCTTCGCGCGCGGCGGCGAGGCCCCGCTCGTCGAAGCGGGACAGCGGCTGTTCGACTACGGGCGCGCACGGCAATTCGCCAGCGAACGGGCATCGCACGACTTCGTCTGGCACATCGACGCGAGCGACGTGCTGCTATCGGTCGATCTCGATTTCCTCGCGCATACGGTGCGAAGCGGGCGCGCGCACAGCCTCAGTTACTTTCTCGAAGCCGGACCGTCCCGATTCCGCGTCGCACGGTTCTTCGATCGTCGCCGCTTCGCGTGGCGGGGACGCGTCCATGAATTGCCGGTCGGCATCGGCGGCGCCGCCGCGGCGGGCATGCGCGTCGAGTGCTCGGACGCGCAGCTCTCGCTCCGGCACATCCACGGACAGAAGACGCGAACGTACGTGGCGGGACTCGCCGTCATGGCGATGGAGGATCCGGAGGCGCCGCGCTGGATGCACTATCTCGGGCGCGAGCTCCGTTTTGCCGGCCGCTATCGATCGGCCATCGGCGCCTTGCGCGGGGCCTGCCGTCTCAGCGGCACGTGGGCCGGCATGCGCTCACGCAGCCTGGACGTCACCGGACAATGCTGGGAGGCGCTCGATCGGCCCGCCGCCGCGGCCGCCTGCTACTCCAAGGCCGCGCGCCTCGACCTGTCGCGGCGTCAGCCGCTGCTGCATCTCGCGTCACTGCTGCAGCGGCGGGGCGATTTTCAACACATCCAACGTCTATTTCTACAATTCCACGCTGG
>CALFMR010000291.1 GCA_937880585.1 uncultured Acidobacteriota bacterium | reverse complement strand
GGAGGTCGTCATCTCCTCCAAGCAGGGCGGCGCCTCGCTCAACATCCTCTCCGGCTTCGTCGCGGGCAACTTCTCGGCGTTCTGGCTCGGTCTCAGCATCGTCGCGCTCATGGCCGTTGGCTACCAGGTCAGCACGACGGCGCTCGAGTCCACGGGCATGCTGGCGCCGGCGGTCTTCGCCTTCGGTCTCGTGGCGTTCGGCTTCCTCGGGATGGGGCCCGTGACCATCGCGGTCGATTCGTACGGGCCGGTGACCGACAACGCGCAGTCGGTCTACGAGCTGTCGATGATCGAGCAACTGCCCGACGCGGCCGCCGAGATCAAGCGCACCTACGGGTTCGACGTGGACTTCGAGCGCGCCAAGCACAACCTCGAGGCGAACGACGGCGCGGGCAATACGTTCAAGGCCACGGCCAAGCCGGTGCTGATCGGTACGGCCGTTGTCGGCGCGACGACGATGATCTTTTCGATCATCGTGGCGCTGACGAACGGGCTGGCGCCGGATCTCGTCGCCAACTTGTCGCTCCTGCATCCGCCGTTCCTGCTCGGACTCATCACCGGCGGATCGATGATCTACTGGTTCACGGGGGCGTCGACGCAGGCGGTCACGACGGGCGCGTATCGGGCGGTGGAGTTCATCAAGGCGAACATCCGGCTCGAGGGCGTCACGAAGGCGTCGGTCGAGGACTCGAAGAAGGTCGTGGCCATCTGCACGCAGTACGCGCAGCGGGGGATGTTCAACATCTTCCTCGCGGTGTTCTTCGCCACGCTGGCGTTTGCCTTCGTCGAGCCGTTCTTCTTCATCGGTTATCTCGTGTCGATTGCGCTCTTCGGCCTCTACCAGGCCATCTTCATGGCCAATGCGGGAGGGGCATGGGACAATGCGAAGAAGATCGTGGAAGTAGAACTGCAGGCCAAGGGCACGGACCTGCACGCGGCGACCGTCGTGGGCGACACCGTCGGCGACCCGTTCAAGGACACCTCGTCGGTGGCGTTGAATCCGGTGATCAAGTTCACGACGCTGTTCGGGCTCCTCGCCGTGGAGTTGGCGGTGCAGTTCAGTGCGGAGCGTGGACCGTTCGTGACGCACGCGATCGCGGCCGTGTGCTTCGGGTTGACGCTCGCTTTCGTCTGGCGATCGTTCTATGGGATGCGGATTGGCGGGCGGGCGTGAGGTGGACGACGGCGTGAGCCGTTTTCCGCGAAGTGGTGTCTAATCGGGGCAGAGGACAGGTTCGTTGACACGTTTTTTTGGGTCTGACTATAATTCCGGGCCTTTGAGCGATGAGCCACATGCCGCGCCGCCAGACGGCGCGGCGCTGAGTTGCCCGCCGCGTGCGTGGCCCGGACGGCTGAATCACTCAGGCCTACGAACGGTCGGAAGGTAAGGGAGGTTCGCTCGTGCCACGCGAGATGTTTGGCGATGTCGTTGATCCCTCGATCAAGGTGGGGACGAAGAAGTGGTACACCGTCCCGCTGTCGATCCTGGCGCACGTCGTGGTTCTCGGGGCGCTGATCGTGATCCCGTTGATGGCGACCAACGTCCTGCCGACGCCGCAGTCGGTCATGGCGTTCGCGGCCGTGCCGCCGCCGCCACCCCCGCCACCTCCACCGCCCCCGCCGCCGTCGGCGGCTCCACCGCCGCCGCCTCCGCCGGTGCAGATGGACGTGAACCCCATCGCGGCGCCGATTGAGCCGCCGAAGCAGATCATGCCGGAGCCGCCTCCTCGGGTGATGTCGGTCGTCAAGAACATCCCGGCCGCGGCGCCGGTCGTGGCCGCGCCGGCGGCCATCGCCCCGCCGCCACCCCCGGCACCGGTCCGCGTGGGCGGCGAGATCAAAGAGCCGAAGCTGCTCCATCAGGTGAAGCCGACCTATCCGCCGATCGCCCGGGCCGCGAAGGTCCAGGGGATGGTCATCATCCAGGCGACGATCGACAAGGAAGGCAACGTGAAGGATCTGCAGATCCTCAAGCACCAGCCGATGCTCGACCAGGCGGCGCTTGATGCGGTGTCGCAGTGGAAGTACTCGCCGACGACGCTGGGCGGGCAGCCGGTCGAGGTCGTCATGACCGTGACCGTGAACTTCACGCTGAACTAGAAGGACGCGCGATCGGCGGATTTGCAAGTCACAGGCGGGCCCGGCGGGCACGAGAAGACGCCCGGCCCATCATTTGGAACAACGCAGTAGCAACGACGTCAGGTTTCGGAGGCTGGAATGGATGTAATGCACATGTTGGCTTCGATGGGCACCGTCGCCAGGTGCGTGGCAGTCGTGCTCGTGTTCATGTCGATGTGGTCGTTTGGCGTGGCCATCGAGCGCTTCTACACGTTCTCGCAGGCACGCAAGCAGTCGAAGCTCTACGCGCCGCAGGTGGCGAAGCACCTGAAGGAGACGCGCCTGAAGGACGCGCTGACGGTCTCGCAGTCGAAGACCTATCAGTACAGCCATCTCGCCAAGGTGGTCCTCGCTGGCTTGCAGGGATATCAGTTCCAGCACGACGCGGGCGGCT
>CALFMR010000290.1 GCA_937880585.1 uncultured Acidobacteriota bacterium | reverse complement strand
CGCCGTCAAACGCACGGGACGCGCGGGCGCTTGACGAACTATACGCCAAACGCGGGGAGCCGTTTCGCAGCGCGAGACCGGCAGTCGTCGACGGGCCGTTTTGCGCCGCCCGATCCGGGGCGACGACAGCTCACGCCAACGCCGCAATCACGGGCAGATTTCGATAGCGCTCGTCGCAGTCGAGGCCGTACCCCACCACGAACCGGTCCTCAATCTGGAATCCGCAGTAGTCGACCGGCACGGACACGCGTCGACGTGCGGTCTTGTCGAGCAGGCAGAGGGTGCGGAGCGATCGGGGCCGACGCGCGCGCAGCAGGTCGATGAGATAGGCCAGCGTCGCCCCCGTGTCCACGATGTCCTCGACGAGCACGACGTCTCGGCCGGCGAGACAGACGTCGAGATCCTTGGTGAGGCGGACCTCGCCCGACGAGGACCGATGCGGACCGTAGCTCGAGACCGCGATGAAGTCACAGGTGACGGGATCGTCGAGCGCGCGGACGAGGTCGGCGAGAAGAATGAAGGCGCCCTTGAGCACGCCGACGAGATGGACCGGCGCGCCGGGGCCGACATCGCGGCGGATCGCCGCCGCGAGCTCGCCAATCCGCGCGCGCAGCGTGTCGGCGTCGATGAGGACCTCGAGCCGGCCATCCGGCCGCGGCATCGTCGGCACGGCCGCGATTCTATCCGCGTTTCCGCTATAGTGCTGGGGCGCCATTCCGGCGGCGCGCGAGGTGCGCCCATGACGACGCCCAAGTCCTCCGCGGGCCGGCCGGCCCGATCCGGCTGGTCCACTGCCCTCACGTCAATCGCGCCGAACCGGATTCTCGTCCGCGGCTATCCGATCGACGAGGTCATGGGCCGCGTCCACTTCGGCGACGCGATCTACCTGCTGCTCACGGGCGAGCTGCCGCCGCCGTCGGTCAGTCCGCTCATCGACGCGATGCTCGTGTCGTTCATCGATCACGGCGCGACGCCGCCCTCGACACTCGCCGCCCGCAACGCGGCGACGACCGGCGCGTCCACGCGGAGCGCGGTCGCGGCTGGCGTGGTGGCGTTCGGCCGGCACTACGGCGGCGACATCCTCGCCTGCCGCCAGCGGATCGACGAGGGCCTGGCGCTCGTGCGCGACGGACAGTCGATGGCCGACGCGGCAACGACAATCGCCGAGCGGCTGATTGCCGCCCACGACATCCCGCCGCCAGGATTCGGACACCGGTACCATTCGATCGATCCGCGCGCGACGCGCCTGCTGCAGATGGCGCACGAGCTCGAGGTCGATCACCACTACACGCCGTTCATCCGCGCCCTCGAGCGCGCGCTCGCGGCGCATCCCGATTGCGAGGGCCACTCGCTGCCGATCAACGTCGACGGCGCCATCGCGGCCATCAGCGGCGATCTCGGCCTGGCGCCGGGCGTCGCGGACGCGCTGCTCGTCATTTCACGTATTCCAGGTCTGGCCGCGCACGTCCTCGAAGAACAGCGACGCGAAGCGCCCATGCGCCCCATCGACCCGAGCCATCACACCTATGACGGGCCGAGCGAGCGGCATCTGGGCGATCGGCGATCGGGCCGCCGATAGGCGCGGCTCGCAGTGTCATCTTTTCTTGTGCGCCCGCACGACCCACGCGTCGCCCGTAGTGCGCGACGGGCGGGATAGTCGGATATCGGCGCCCGGCTCGGCGTCGACGCGCTGCGCAACGGCGCCAGTAAGCGGGTCGATGACGTCGACGGTCATCGCGATCTGTGGGTGCAGCACGACATCGCCCGTTATACCCAGGAGCACGCCGAGTATCTCGGGGCCGCGCTCAGCGAATCCCGCACGAGCGAGGTGGCCCTGGGCGAGGGCTTCCGTGATGCCTCGAAAGGCCGTCTCACTCGCCACGTCGTGACGGGTCCAGTTGGGAAGATCCGGTGGCAGATAGCGCTTCGCCGCGGCGATCGCGCCGAAGATCGCGTGCGCCTCCGGCACATTGACGAAGTTCGCCGCGCGGCCAAGTGCGCGGTCTTCCGCGCCGCCTCCGCGCACGCCCGCGCCGGTGTGCAGCACGTAGGCGGCGTTGCCCGCGAGAAACGTCGTGACGATCGCTGCCGCAATGCGAAGCGGATCGCCGTCCGCGTTGACCGACGCCTCGGGACCGATGGGTTCGTTGTTGAACACGGCCGACGGCAGTCGCGCCGCGCACGCGCCAGGCCCGATGTCCGCGTCCGGCCATGCCCACGGCTGCCAGACCGGTGCCCACGGTCCGCGCGACGTATCGCGGTCGTAGTGCAGTGTCATGATGTCGGCCGCGCTCCCGGCATAGAGCGCGCACGCCGCGCCAGAGTCGTTCGGCGGCGCGGAAAGCGCGACGAGATTGCGTACGGCGCCCTTCAACCGCGCGCCAAGCGCCCGCACCTCGCGCCGACCAGCATCGCCCTCGAAGCCGTTCTGCCAGCTCTCGTTGGCGACTTCGATGGCGAAGATCTTCTCCGGCCGCGCACGCGCCATCGCGGCCACGCGATCGACGAGCCGCCGGCGGGCCTCTGGTGTCGGCACGTGACGGCTGCCGCCGAAGATCGTCCACTCGACGCGCAGCCCATAGCGGTCGTAGGCCAGATCGGTCGCGCCGGCGATCACGGCGTCGTAGTCGGGCCAAGCCGGATCGATCGTCCGATCCGTCCAGCCGTCCGGCCCGACGTCGCCGAGCGCGCGCACGTAGTCGACGCCCGCGTCGGCGAGCGTCTGCAGGTTCGCTTCGAGTCGCGTGCGATCGAACTTGTAGCCCCACGCGAGCCAGAAGAGCGACGCGCCGACCGCGTCGAACGGCCCGCCGTCGTCTGCGACCGCGCGTCCGTCGAGGTGCACGAGGCCGGTCCGCGCGGCGCGCGCGGGTGCCGCGGTTCCGACCGGCGCGTCAGCGGGCTCGGGCAACGGCGCGCGCCCGGACGAACCGTGAAGCGTCAACGCGAGAACGACGGTCGAGACAAGGATGCGCATGACGTTCCAACTCTCGCAACTCAACCGCGCGGGGAAGCGAAACTTGATACCATCCGCCCACGCCTCGCGACATACCGGTCCGAAAGACGACGCTCGAGGAAGCCGACCGGCTCGATCGGCACGTCTATGCGCGGCTGACCCCGGCCGACCGGCTGGGGATGATGTGGCAGCTCGCCGTGCAGGCCTGGGCGTTCAAAGAAGGGCGCGTCGATGAACCCGTATTTCATCGAGATGTTGTCCGCACTCTTCGCGGCCGGCGCTGAATTCATGGTGGTCGGCGCTCATGCGCTGGCCGCTCACGGCCTGCCTCGGGCGACCGGCGATCTCGACATCTTCGTTCGCGCGACGCCGGAGAACGCGCGTCGTGTCATGACGTCCAGATGCTGGACGAGTAGCCGCGGCGGCACCGCGAGTCCCCGAGCGTAGCGAGGGGGTGAAGCGCGTGGCGCTGGGAGTGTGGCCCCAGCGCAGTGAGCAGAAGGTTGGTGGGCGCTAGTGGACTCGAACCACTGACCCCCGCCGTGTGAAGGCGATGCTCTACCAACTGAGCCAAGCGCCCAACCGTGTCCAGCCCGGCAATTCTATCGCAACTTCGGGGGGCGCCGATCAAGCCGGGCGTCGGAATCGTGGCGGCCTGGCGCCCAGCCCCGTGTGAGGGGCCGCTAGCGCCGCTCGCGCAGCCGGCGTTCGCTGGGGCCGTCGTACCGATGGCTGCTGGGGTCGATGTGACGCATGGGCGCGTGCCGCGTCTTCTCCTCGAGCGCGTGCGCGATCAGGCCGGGCACGCGCGAGATCATCGCCAACCCTTCGGCGACGTCCGCGTCGAGGCCCAGATCGCCGCAAACCGCGGCGATGGCGCCGTCCACGTTGATGGGGAGCGTCTCGAC
>CALFMR010000289.1 GCA_937880585.1 uncultured Acidobacteriota bacterium | reverse complement strand
GCTCCCGCACGTGTTCCGGACGAAAGCCGACGCCGAGGAGGCGCGCCGGTACGCCTTGCAGGCGCGGCCAACGCTGCATCCACTTCACGACCGCCGGCACCTGAGGTGTGGTCTCGGCGTTCAGGAGCGGATCGATCACACGGTTCTGAGCCGCGACCTGGAGCGCCTGCGTCGCCCACGTGGGAAACTGGCGCCGCCGTTGCACGCGACGCAGATCGGCGAGCGAGAGCGTCCCGCGTCGCAGCGAGTCGGCCAGAATGTTCGACGCCGCCACGGCGTCCTGAATCGCGAGGTTGATGCCGACACCGCCGGCCGGTGACATGGCATGGGCCGCGTCGCCAATGAACAACAATCCAGGGCGGCACCATTCCTTCAGCCGGTTCACGGTCACCGTCAACAGCTTCACGTCGTCGAAGCTCGCGATCTCGTCGACGCGATCGCGCCCCGTCAGCTTCGCGACGCGCGCGCGAAACACGTCGATGCCCTGGCGCTTCACCGCCTCGGCCGTGCCCTTGCGGATGATCATCGCGCACTGCCAGTAGTCGCCACGGTCCAGCATGATGATGGCCTGGCCGGCCTCGATGTGCCCGAGGACGAGATGATGCTGGTCCGCGCCGGACGAGAGCTTGAACCAGAGCACGTCCATCGGCGCGCCGAGATCCCGCACCGCGAGTCCCGCCGCATCGCGCAAGCGGGAATCGCGACCGTCGGCCGCGATGACGAGATCCGCGCGAATGTCGATCGCTCCCGACGTGCCCGTACCGACAACGCCGACGACGCGTTCGCCATCACGCATCAGTCCGGTCGCTTCGGTGTTCATCATCAATCGGAAGGCCGGCAGCCGCCGCGCGTGCTCCGCGATGAAGTTCAGGAACTCCCATTGCGGCATGAATGCCACGAACTTGCAGCGCGTCGGCACATGCGTGAAGTCGGCGAACCGCACACGCGTGCTTCCGAGCTCGCCCTCGGCGTATCGGACCTCCTGATGCGGCCGCTTCAGGAGCTCCGTGAGGAGGCCGAGCTCGGCCATGACGTCGAGCGTGGACGGGTGGATCGTGTCGCCGCGGAAATCACGCAAGAAGTCGGCGTGCTTCTCGAGGACGACGACCTCGACGCCCGCGCGGGCGAGCAGATACCCGGCCATGAGTCCCGCCGGACCGCCGCCCGCGACGACGCACGTCGTCTCGATGCCCATGACCTGCGATCATAGCCGCAGCTATTCCGCGCGCAGTACGGTGATCGGATCGACGCGCGTGGCGCGACGCGCCGGCAGATACGCCGCGATGACCGCCGCGACGACGACGGCAATCACCGCGGCGGCGACCATCCGCGGATCGTGCGTGTCCACGTCGAACAACTGCGCCTCGGCGAGCTGGCTCGCCCAGCGCACCCAGACAAGCCCGACGGCGACGCCGACGGCAACAGGCACGAGCGCCTGTCGCACGATGAGTCCGACGAGCGATCGCGGCGTTGCGCCCATCGCAACGCGCACGCCCATCTCGCGCACGCGAGCCGCGACGAGGTACGCGACGACGCTGAAGATCCCGACGGCCGTCAGCACGAGCCCAAGTGCGGCGAAGCCGCCGAGGACGACCGTCTGCAGCCGCGGATTCCGATACGCCGTCTGCTCCGCCACGACATCGTCGAGCCACTCCGCCGTCACCCGAGTCGCGGGCACGAGCGCATGCACGTCGGCTTTGATGCCGGCGAGTGTCGCCTCGCTTCGATCACGCGTCCGAGCGACCACCGCGAGTTGCCGCGTCGATGCGCCTGGCATGACGTAGACGGCCGGTAGCTGCCGCTCGTCGGCCCGATCGAGTCCCTTCCGCACGTCGCCCACGACGCCGACGACATGAAACGTCCGTCCTCGACCGTTGTCGAACGTGGCGCCGAGCGGGTCGCGACCGGCGAACATCGCGCGCGCCGCCGACGCGGAGACGACGGCGGCGTCCGGATCGGCTCCGAGATCGCTCGACGCGAACGCCCGGCCGCGCAGCGTCGGCACGCCCATCGTCTCGAAGTAGCCAGGCAGCGCGTAGACGATGGACGCAACCGGCGCCGCGCTGGCCGCAACATGCGCCAGCTCATCTGCTTGACCCGAGAACGGCATGGCGCCTGCGGCGGCGGCCGACACGACGTCGGGCCGCTCGGCGATCGCGTCGACGAGGCGTTCATAGAACGCCTGCCGATCGACCGTTTCGCGCGGCGGCACCACGCGCACGCGGATGACACGCTCAGTCGAAAAGCCGAGTGGCAAGCGAAGGACGGACACGAAGGCGCGCGCGGCAACCGCCGCGCCGAAGACGACGACGATCGCGAGCGACACCTGAACGGCGACGAGCGGACGGCCGAATCGCATCCGGCCGCCGCGCGTTCCACGGTGCTGCAACAGCGCGAGGACATCGACGCGCGCGGCCCGCCACGCCGGAACCACGCTGAACGCGACGGCCGCTGCCAACCCGAGCAACAGCGACCACATGACGACACGCGCGTCCACGCCGACCGGGGCGCTGCCGTAGGCGATACGCGGAATCTGCCGCAAGAGCGCGTCGAACGACAGCCATGTCACGAGAAGCGCCAGCCCCGCGCCCGCGAGGCCGAGGAACAGGCCCTCGAAGAGCATCGGACGAATCAACCGCGCGCGACTCGCGCCGAGCGCAAGCCGCACGGCCGTCTGCTGGCTCGCGCGGCGCGCGCGCACGAACATCATGTTCGCGAGATTCGCGCAGCCGATGACGAGGATGAGCGCGGCCGCGACGAGCAGGTATCGCAGGATCGGCCGGCCGACCGGATAGAGCAGATCGCGGATGTTCTCGAGCACCACGTGCGATTCGGCCATGTCCGGTAGCCGCACGGCGACGGGCGCGACGGCGGCGTCGATCGCGGCTTGCGCCTGTTCGCGGGTGGCGCCGGGCGCGAGGCGCACGACCGGCCGAAACGTGCCGCCGCGTGCATCGGCCGAGACCGGCGGCAGGAGCGTCATGACGGCCGGCTGGCCCGGCACCAGGAAATCAAGCGTCGGAAAGAACATCGCCGGCGGCAGGATGCCGACGAGGTCGAACGTCGAGTCGCCGATCGTGATGGCTCGGCCGATGATCGACTCGTCGGCGTCAAAGCGCTCGCGCCAGGCGCTGAAGGACAGCATCGCGGGTTGTCCGCCGCTGCCGCTATCCCGCGCGTCGAGCACACGTCCGCGCACGGGCTGGATGCCGAGCGTCGACAGGTACGACGCGCTGACGGCGACAGTCGGCACGATCTCCGGACCGTCCGCCGAGGCGACGACGATGTGCGGTCCGTCTTCGATCAGTCCGAGCTCGCTCGTCTTCGGGTGCATGGCGTCGATGGCGGCGACGAACGCGTAGCGAATCAACGTCGAACGCTGACCGGTCGCACGGTTTTCCATCTGCAGCGCGAACACGCGATCGGGCTTCGCGTATGGCAGCGGGCGGAACAGCACCGCGTCGGCGACACTGAGGACGGCCGTGTTGGCGCCGATCGCGAGCACGAGCGTCGCGAGCGCCGCGAGCGTGAAACCCGGCGCGTGCCAGAGCCGCCGCCACGCAAACCGCGCATCAGCCGCGATGGGCGCGAGCCAGCCGGCCGATGGCTCCGGCGGCCGAGGAACCGCCCGGAGCGGCTGGCGGAACCTCGTCACGTCGGCCGCGAACGCGTCGAAGGCGTCGATCTCGGCCAGCGTCGTCTGCGTGGCCTCCGTTTCCGTGGCGCCGCGGGCGAGAGCGTCGCGATAGCAATCCTCGAGATGCTGGACGAACTCGTCGATGACTTCGGTCTCGGTTGCCGCGTCGAGGCCAGGCTTCCCCTGGGCCTGAAGGCGCAGGGCTCCGGCCGCCTTCGAGGCGACGAGGGCGCGCCAGTCAGGCATGCTCCACCCCGGCCACGCGATTGATGGCGCGGACGAAGGCCTGCCAGCCGCTGCGCTGGGCGGCGAGCGCCTTGCGGCCGGCGGGCGTGAGCTTGTAGAGGCGGCGCCGGCGCTCGCCGGCTTTCTCGGTCCAGCGCCCGACGATCCAGCCACGCCGTTCGAGGCGGTAGAGCAGCGGATAGAGCGACGCCGCGTGAAAGTGCAGGGCGCCCTCCGACCGCTCGTCGATGGCACGCGCGATGTCGTACCCGTGCCGGGCGCGGGCCTCGACGATGGACAGGATGAGCAGCTCGGCGCTGCCCTTCTTCAGCTCGCGCGTGCCAGGGTGGACTGACATATGTGTGACTACCATACATCTGGCCCACGGCGACCGCAACCTCGGCGGCGATGGCCGGATCGGGGCTGCCTGTTGCATCGCGATCGTCGCCACGCGACAGCGGCTTGACTTCATGCTATCGATGTTCGATATTGACGATCTACATCATGCCGGATGCCCCGCTCACCCTCGTCAAAGGCACGCTCGATCTGCTGCTGCTCCGCACGCTGGCCCTCGGACCGCTGCACGGCGTCGCCATCGCCGACCGCGTGTTCCAGATGACGCGCGGCACGTTTCACGTCAAAGCCGGATCGCTGTTCCCCGGCCTCCACCGGCTCGAACACCAGGGCTGGATCAAGGGCACGTGGGATGTGTCGTCCGACGGCCGGCGCGTGAAGTCGTACGCCCTGACTGCCGCCGGACGCCGGCAGCTCGATCGCGAGACCGCGGAATGGCGCCGCGTCGTCGACGCGATGAGCCTCGTGCTCGACGCGAAGTGACGACATGACACAGCCGAACTCGCTGCCGACCGGCTGGCGCCGCCGCGCGGTGGCGGTCGTGCGCGGCCTCTGGCGTCCGTCCTCCGAAGCCGAGATCGACGACGAGATTCGCGGCTACGCCGACGAGCTGACCGAACGACATCGCGCGCGAGGCCTGTCGCCCGCCGAGGCCCGGCGCGCCGCGCTCCTCGAAATCGGAGGTGTCGAGCGCGTGAAAGACGACACGCGACGCGCCAATCCCGCGCACGAGATCGAGACGTTCGGCCGCGACCTCGTCGTCGGGACCCGCGCCGTACGACGCTCGCCGGGGTTTGCCGCGGTCGTGATCGCCACGCTCGCGCTCGGCGTCGGCGCGACCGTCACGGTCTTCAGCGCGATGCACGCCGTCATGTGGCGGGCGCTGCCCTATCCGAATGCCGATCGGCTCGTCGTGGTCGAGTCGTCGTACGGACCCGTGACGGACGCCGGGCTGACGTCGGCCGAAGTTCGCAATCTCCAGCGGTCGAGCCGCACGCTCGGCCGCATCGCCCTGGCGAACGGCGCCGAGGCCTTTCTGCAGATCGGCGACGACATGGAGCGTGTGGCCGGCGCCAGCGCGACCGATGACGTGCTGTCGCTCCTCGGCGGCGCGCCGCCGGCGCTCGGTCGATCGCTCGTCTCGGCCGTCGACATCACCGCAGCACACGTCACCGGCGTCGTCATCAGCGATCGGCTCTGGCGCCGGATCTTCCGCGCCGATCCGCACGTCGTCGGCCGTCACATGGAGGTGAACAACCTCGACGTGGTCGTGGTCGGCGTGCTGCCACCGGGGCTGCGCGTCTGGCTGCCGGCATCGGCAGGCGTCGACCCGGATACCGATGTCTGGTTTCCGGCCTCGCTCGACGACGGCCGGCAGAACCATGGAACGCCGGCGATTGCCGAACTCGTGCCGGGCGTCAGCGTTGCCCAGAGCCAAGCCGAAATGGACAGCATGGCCGCACGCTGGCGCGCTGACCAGCCGTCGGCCTACGCCGCTGCCGATTTGGCGGGACCGCTCGAGTTGCACGTCCGGCCGCTCCGAGACGTGGTCGCGTCGCCGGCCCGGCACGAGCTCTCCGTGCTCGGTCTGGCGGTCGCATTCGTGCTGCTCATCGGCTGCGCGAACATCGCGAATCTCATGTTGGCGCGCACCAAAGCGCGCGAGCGTGAAGTGGCGGTCCGCCTCGCGCTCGGCGCGACGCGCACGCGGATTGTCCGCCAGCTCGTCACCGAAAACCTGGTGCTGGCTGCAGCCGGCTGCCTTTTCGGCCTGCTGATCGCGCGGGCTGGTGTCGCCTGGCTCGTCTGGCTGCGTGCGGGCGACCTTCCACGCGGGGCAGACATCGCGGTCGACGCGGCATCCGTCCTCGCGGCGTGTGGCCTATCGCTCGCCGCCGTCGTGTGTTGCAGCCTCGTCCCCGCGTTCCGCGCCGTTCGCGGCGCTCGCGACGAGGCGGGTGGCCTGATGTCCACGCGCGCGACCGTGTCGGCCGTCGGTGGACGACGCCTGCAGCGGCTGCTCGTGTCCGCCGAAGTCGCGTTGTCGATCGCTCCTCTCTTTGCCGCGGGCGTGATGCTGCACACGTTCGTCAACCTCGTACGCGCGCCGCTCGGGTTCGACGCCGCGGACGTCGTCACCGTCAAGGTGGGGATGAGCTGGCGGCGCTTTCCCGATGCCTCCGCGCGATGGGCCGCGTATCGAGACGTGCTGACGGCGGTCCGCACCGTGCCGGGTGTCGAAGCCGCGAGCGGCGTTCGGCCCCTGCCCTTCGAGCCGACCCAGGTCTGGCGCGTCCGCGGAGAGGCCCCGAGCGTGGCCGTCGTGGCCGCGACGCAGCAATCCGTGCTGCCCGGCTATCTCGCCGTGACGCGCACGCCGCTCGTCGCGGGTCGCGACTTCACCGATGACGACATCGTCAACGCGCGCGACGTGGCGATCGTCGACGAGACGTTCGCGCGTGCGATGTGGCACGGTCCCGCGCTCGGCCGCCGATTCCTCGCGGGTCCACGGACGCTCGAGGTCATCGGCGTTACGCGCCACGTCCGCCTGACGCGCGTGCTCGACGCCGCCCGCACGAGCGTACGCGACGAGGCGATGCCCCACGTGTTCGTGCCCTTTCACCTGCACCCGATCGAGATGACGCTCGTCGTCCGCACGCGTCACAGCGCGACCGACGTCGGACCGGCGATCAAGCGCGCAGTCGAAGATCTCGGCCTGACGCGCGCCGTGTACGACATCCGGCCGCTCTCGGCCTACGTCGCCGACTCGATGCAGGACACACGCTTCGCGATGGCGGTGCTCACGGCGTTCGCGGCCGCGGCGCTGCTCCTCGTCGCGATCGGCTTGTATGGAACGCTCGCCTATCTCATCTCGCAGCGCACGACCGAGTTCGGCGTGCGGCTGGCCCTCGGCGCCTCGACGCGGCAGGTGATGACCGTCGTCGCCCAGGAAGGCATCGCGCTCACGGCGGCGGGTGCCGCCACAGGCGCCGGCGGCGCGCTCCTGGCCTCGCGTGGGCTTCGCGGCTTTCTCTACGGCGTGGCGCCGATCGATCCGACGACGCTCGCGGGCATGGTCGTCGTCGTGACGGTCGTGGCCGTGGCCGCCATCGGCCGCCCCGCATGGCGCGCCGCCCACGTCGATCCGAATGTCGCGCTGCGACAGGAGTGAATGCCGGCTATCGCGCGGTGGCGGCTTGACGCCAGGCCGTCTGACACTTCTGGCTTCTGACTTCGAACTTCTGACTCTTGTAACGCGCTCTTACTCTGCGTGCGCCGGCAGCGCGTGCGCAGCGGGATCGATCGCGTGCGCGAGGATCTCGAGGCTGTCGACGAGCCGCGGACCCGGGCGGCTGAAATACTCCGAGCCGTCGACGACCGTGACGCGTCCGTCGCGGACCGCCGGCAGCGTCTGCCAGCCCGGCACCGAAGCGAGCGCTGCCACGTCGGTCATCGCGCGCTCGACGTTGAAGCCGCAGCAGGCAATGACGATGACCTCCGGCTGCCAGGCGATCACCTCGTCCCAGTGCAGCCGCCGCGACGGCTGTCCCTCGCGGCCGAGCCCTTCGACTCCGCCGGCGAGACGCACGAGCTCCGGATTCCAGTGTCCGCACGAGAACGGCGGATCAAGCCATTCGAGCAGCGCGACGCGCGGACGATCGTCGCTCGCGTGGACGACGGCTGTTCGCGCGGTCACGGCCTCGACACGCGCGCGAAGCCGCTGGATGACGTCCGGCGCGCGGTCTGAGACGCCAGCGGCGTCCGCGACTTGTTGGACGGCGTCGAAGACCTCGGTTAGCGTCTGCGGCTCGAGATTGATCACGCGCGGCCGGCCCGGCAGGCGGCACGCCGCGTCGCGGACCTCGTCTTCCGCGACCGCGCACACGTCGCATAGCGCCTGCGTAACGATAAGATCTGGTCGGAGTGCGTCGAGCACGTCGAGATCGAGCGTGTACAGCGCGCGATCCGACGCCAGCCGTTCGCGGACGAGCGCGTCGATTTCCGCACTTGGCGCGTCGGTCGGAATGAGCGTCCGCGTGACCTTCGGCAAATCACGCACGAACGCCGGATAGTCGCACTCGTGCGTCACGCCGACGAGGTCGGACTCGAGACCGAGTGCGCAGATCATCTCGGTCGCGCTCGGCAGCAGGGACACGATGCGGATGGACATGACCGTCGGTCGATCGTACGCCGTAATGACGAATACCGATCCCGGGCTCGGATCCGGCACGTAGATCACGCGCAGAGACCGGCCCTCAGCGCCAGATCGCCACGGTGTCGATCGTGAGATCCGGCCAATCCGGATGCCGGAGCGCGGCCGGCGCCTCGGCGCGGGCGACGAGCTCGTACCGCCCGTCGCGTCCGCGATAGCACTCGATGCCGTGCGCGTCGAGATCCACGATCCAGTAGTGCGGCACGCCGAGCGCGGCGTAGCGCGCCGCCTTGACGATGCGATCGCGCTCGATCGAGCTCGGCGACAGGATCTCGACGAGCAGGAGCGGCGCGCCTTCAATCGCGCGGCCGGACACCTGCGCCGGATTGGCGACGACGATCAGATCGGGCTCAACGACGTCGCGTGTGGTGAGAATGACGTCGAGTGGCGCATCGAAGACCTCGCCGCGGCCGTTCGCCTCAAAATAGGCCTCGAGCTGCCGTTGCAGGCGCTTCCCCACACGCTGATGGAGCGGGCTTGGCGAAGGCGTCACGTAGAGCTCTCCCTCGAGAATCTCGTAGGTGTTGCCATCCTCGGGCAGGTGGGCGAGATCGTCGTACTCGAGCGTGGTGCGGACGCCTGTCGGGGTGGACATGAGGTGGAGTCCTGGAGTGATTGTAGCGCTGTGGTCGCGCCGTCGTGCGTCTCCCTGGGCCTGAAGGCCCAGGGCTCCACAGAACGAAGGCCGCGGACGGCCGTTCGGCGCCTCCGCTACCCGCGCGCCGGCAACCGCAGCGTCGCGCGGCAACCGGGCGGAGGATTGCGGTTGTCGAGCGTCAGCGTGCCGCGGTGCGCTTCGGCGATCTGGCGGCTGAGCGCGAGGCCGATCCCGGCGCCGTTCGGCTTGGTCGTGAAGAACGGCACGAAGAGATTCGTCGTCTCCGGCAGCCCGCGCCCCTCGTCGTCGACGGTCACCTCGACCCAGTCGCCGGCCGGGCGCCAGCCGATGACCACGCCGCCGCCGGTCTCGAGCGACGCATCGACGGCGTTGCGGACGATGTTGATGAGTAACTGCTCGAGTTGATCCGAATCGCCCGGGAAGGTGGCGTCGGGCGCTGTGTGAACGCGGACCGGCAGCCGGCTCTCGAGCTCGACGACGCGGCCGATGAGCGCGGCGACGCTGACGGGCCGCACGTTCGGCTTCGGTAGACGCGCGAGTTGCACGTAC
>CALFMR010000288.1 GCA_937880585.1 uncultured Acidobacteriota bacterium | reverse complement strand
CGATCGGCGGCGTGCGCGCCGGCCGCTTCGTCGGCCAGCAAGTCCCGCGGCTGCCACACGCCGTTGACCTGGACCTCGACCCACCAGTGATCGGCCAGCGCCGCGATCGCCCGCTCGCGGGCACGACTCGCGGAGTCCGCGCCGGTCTGGTCGACGGCCGCCGTCAGACGGCGCACCTGACTGTTGAAATGTGCCTCGAGCGTGCGTCGTTGCGCGGCGCGCGAGGCCATCTGGGCCGCCAGCGTTCGTTGAATCGGCGCCGGATCGAGCTCGTACTTCGCCGCCACGGACGAGACGTCGAGCGCGGGCCTCTCGGCCTTCGGCGCCGCGTCTCGAAGCGTCCGGGCGGTGAGGAGCGCTGGCATCAGCGTCTCCGCTCGACTGCGCGCCATGGTGCCGTGCGCCAGCCGCACCGTCAGTCCTTCGTCCTTCAGCATCGTCGCGAGCAAGAGTGCGCGATCGAGACTGTCGCCCTGGCGATCCATCAGCACGCCGGCAGGGCCGCGCAGGATGCCGTGGTACGGAATCCAGTAGGTGTGGTCGCGCACCCAGGCGAACGTGCGCGCGGGATCGCGGCCGAGCTGCCCTTCGACGTACGTCGGATCCCAGTGATCGCGCGGTGCCGCGTTCTCGGCGTCCTGCAGCGCGCGCAGGCTGTTGGTGAACGTCGTGGCGGCGTCGGGCGCCGCCGACGACACATAGCCGTTCTGCAGTGGCAGCGCGATCAACGTGCCGCACGAGACGGCCGAGACGAAACGGAAGAAGCGTGAATGCAGCGTCACTGTCCCGTCCCTTTCGCAATCACGATCTCGACGCGCCGGTTCTTCTGCCGGCCCGCCGCGGTCGCATTCGACGCGACAGGCTTCGTCGCGCCGTAGCCCTTGGTGCCGATACACCCCGCGGAAATGCCGCCGTTCGTGACGAGCCAGTCCTTAACGGCGTTCGCGCGCTGTTCGGAGAGCGTCTGATTCGCCGCGGCCCGGCCGATGCTGTCGGTATGTCCCCCGATGGTGATCGGACGTCCTGACTCGCCGCGCAGGACCGTCGCGACCGCCGCGAGCGACGTGGCCGCGTCGGGCCGCAGCGCGTATTCGCCCGTGTCGAACAACACTTCGGCGCCGAGCCGCACGTGAATGGCGTTCGCATCCTCGGTGACGCCCAGCAGCCTGCGGCTCTCGAGCACGTGCTGGTCGAAATCCGAAAGCGAGAAGATCCGCTCCTTGCCTCCCGGCGGCGTCACGTAGACTTCGAGGCCGATCACGGTCGCCGGACCCTGGAAGTAGCGCAGGCGCCAGGCGTGGCTGCCGGCCGTGAGCGAGACCGTGCCGCTGGCGTCCTTCATTGCGTGTACGCCGTCGTTGTCCACGACCGTTGCGCCGTCGATCGCGAGCGTCGATCCGTCGTCCGAGCTCAGACGAAAGCCGTACTGGCCGGTGACCGGCACGTAGATCGATCCCTGATAGTCGATGGCGAACCACTCATAGCGATCCGACACACCGGGGAAGCCGCTCGTGAAATCGCGCGGCGCGATGTTCCACGTGCCCGTGTAGACCGAACCCTGCGACGGCTGCCCGTCGAAGTCCTTGAGCGATTGCGCATAGCTGACGGGCGGAAGGAAATAGATCTTTCCCTCCATCGTGACGTCGCTGCGCGTCGTCGAGCCGAATGCCGTCTCGGCGGCGGGGGAGCAGGCCGGATCGGGCGCGCCGGTCGTCTGGGGCCTGGCGCCGGCCGGCACGGCCGACAGCGCGAGGACGATCGACATCGACGATATGCCGAGCACCACGTTCATGGGAGCGCCGCCTCTCGTGGCAGTACCGCGTTCGTCGTGGACGAAGGCGCGACGTCGGCCGCGGCCGAGATGCGCGGCTCGCCGCGCAGACGGACGACGTAGTGGCCCGGCGGCACGGATACGGCCGGGCCGCCGACGTCGCCGGACGCGACCACGGCCCCCGACGCGTCGACGACGTCGAAGTGCTCGGTCATCGCCGCTCGCACGGCGGTGTCGAGTGTTCCCGCGTCGCGCGCCTCGTAGTAGCGTCCGCCGCCGAGGCCCGCCCACTTCTCGAACGTGCGTCCGCTGGCCGGCGAGTCGACGGCAAAGCCCACGACATCGAGCTCGACGTCGATGCCCGACGCGCGCAGCGTGGCGATCTCGGCGTTCACGTCACCGCCGCAGTTCTCTTCGCCGTCGGTAATCAGGACCACGCGTTTCGCGCCCGTCGCGTTGGCGAGGTCGGCCGCCGTCGCGCGCAGCGAGGCGGCCGTCGCGGTCTTGGCCCCGTCGGTCGAATGGACCGTCGCGACGATCGTCTCGGCCTTGACGCGATCGAGCGGTGCGAGCGGCAGCATCAGATCGCTGCGGCACGATCCCGGGCCGCCTTGACCGTAGACGCGAAGCGTCACGGGCGTGCCCGCGGCGATGACGCCGCGGACGAGATGATCGATCTCCGCGCGGGCGATATCGATTTTCCGCCGGCCGTGGATCGATTGCAGCATGCTGCCCGACGCGTCGAGCAACAGGGCGAGGGCGGGGCGATCCGCCGCTCGCGCGGGCTCGGGCGCGCGGGTGACGGCGAGGCGTCCCGGTGCGAGGGGCGCCGAAAGCGCGGCCGTCAGCGTGTACGGCGCCCAGCCGCGCAGGGCCGCGGCGATGCGATCGAAGGCCGCCTTGGTGTCGCTCGCGTCGCCGATCATCGCGTTGAATCCGCCGGTCGACACGGCCCAGTCCATCATCAGATCGCGCGAGTGCCATGCGATGGCATCGACGCTGTTCGTCGACACGGACAGCGTGAAAATCTGCGGCGTCGTCCGCGCCACGAGCGACCAGACCTGCGGCGTCAACCGCAAGCTCGACGTCTCGGCGTCGGTCATCAGCACGATGGCGCGCCGTCCGGGCCGATCCGCCAGTAATTGCAGCGCGCCGACCAGTCCGCCCTCGGCCGCGCTCGACGAGTCCTTCCAGTCGTACGCCTGAATCGCCGAGAAGAGCTGCGACGGATTGCCACTGAACGCGGGCAGCAGCGGCTCGGCGATTGGATCGCGAAAGGGCAGCAGGTCGATCTCGTCGCGCCCGGGCACGGCGTCCCGCGTGAAGTTGCGAACGGCGGCGATGATGGCCGGGATCCAGCCGCCGACGCTGCCGCTCGTATCCCAGACGACGGCGATCGAGTGCGGCGGTTCGATGACGGTCACGTCGTACTGGCCGGGCGGCAACGACGCGCGGTACCGGTGGACGTCTGGACCGACGGCGTCCTCCTGCAAGGGCATGGCGGCGCCCGCGGCATTCGTCACCTGGAGCGTCGCGCTCACCGTCGGCGTGTTGGCCATCGTCAAGGTGATCCCGGGCGCGGCGGGCGGCACGGTGAGCGTCCAGTGATCGCCGGACACGCCAGCGCGCACGCTTCCGTGCACCGCGGTGTCGAACGGCAGGGGATGGGGCGTGCCGTCGCCGGCGGCGCGGGCGGCGGCGATCGGTGCCGGTGTCGATCCCTCGGGCAGGGCGAGCACGGAGTGATAGCTCGCGCCCGACGGCCGCTCGTGAATCGATAGATACATCGGCAGATCCGCGTAGTATCGACTGGTGGTCCGCGCGGCGACGAATCGCAGATAACGCGCGAGCGGCTGACCGGCCGGGCGGAAGGGCCGGCTGTCACCTTGCGGCGCGATCGTCCAGGTGCCGAGCTTCGTCCACGGACCCGCCGCACTCGCCGTGCTCGCGAAGACGTCCACCGACGGCACGGCGCGCGTCGCATCCTGGCCGGGGCGATAGCGCCAGTCGATGCGATCGATGCGCGCGGCGCGGCCATCGAGAAAACCGACGACCCACGAAAACGGCTCCGTGCGAGTCGTTGGCCACGACGCCATCAGGGAGAACTGCGAGGTGGCGTCGAGCATCGCCTGCGTGTCGATGTACGGATCCATCGTCACGACATGTCCGCCGCGCAGGACGGGCGAAATCTCGAGGCCGTCGTCGCCGAGCGGCGAGGTCGCCGGATCGGCGATGGCTTCGAATTCGGCGATCGCGAAGGCGGTGGCGTGCGGGTCCTGCGCGTCGATCGGTACAAGCTTCACCACGCGCGCACTGGCCGTCTGCGGGAGGACGAATGCCTGCGGCTCCTCGCGCGGGGTCAGCGTGCCAGACAAGAGCGGCACGAACGTCGTCCCGTCGGTCGAACCGAGCACTCGAAAAGTACGCAGCCGATCGCCGACCGCGGTCGAAGCGGCCGGGATGATTCGGAAGCCGGCGAGGCGTACGCCTTGTCCGCCGAGGCGGATGGCCATTCCGTCCGTGACGTCCGCGAAGCGTGCGCGCTGTGTGCCGCCGTCGTTGACGAGTCCGTCAATCAGCGACGCATGGTTGTCGAGCGATTCGCCTCCAAGCGCGGCCCAGGCGACGTCGAGGCCGCCGGCGAGCGCGGTCGGAATCTCTGGCGCGGGCGAAGGGCTGACCTCCGCGGTCGCGTCGTCTGGCGTGATCGGTGCGGTTGCCGTGACGTGCGCGCCGGACGATCCACGCACGCCGGCGGCGACCTCGACTGGATGGTCGTCCCACGCGCCGGGCGCCACGCGCACGGTGACGGGCACCGCCACGTGCGCGCCGGCGTCGAGGTGCACCGTGGTCTCATCCGCCGTCACTGTCCACCGCTCGTCGGCCGCGTAGGTCGCGACCGTCAGATCCGTCGGACCCGCGGTGGAGACGATGTCGAGATGTCCCGGGACCGTCTGCGCGTCGGCGGCAAATGCCGCGACGTGATTCTGAGGGAACGTCAGCGTCGCCGTGACCGCGAGCGGCGTCGACGGCGATGATCCAGCAAATGGATCGCCTTGGCGTAGGCGAACGCGATACGGCGTACGCGTCGGGACGCCGCTCCAGACCTGCACGTAGTAGTCGCCGCTTTGCAGTGTGCCGTCCCACACCAGCGGTGCGTTCGCTCCAGCCGTGAGCGAGGCCCGCGCGATCTGACGGTTGTCGCTGCCCCAGCCCAGGCTGAGCTCCTGCGCGGCGCCGGCGGCGCTCTCGAGGGTGAGGTGGACCGCGGTCGGCCCGAGCAGCGCGAACCGATAGACGTCGACGTCATTCGCGACGTCGGTCACGCCGCCGCGGCTCGAGTCGAGCGCGAGCGGCATCGCCGTCGCGAGGTCGCCGTTGGGTTCGACTTCGTCGACGGCCGTCACGGGCGCATCCGGGGGCGCGGGCCGGCCGCCGGCCTCGACGGGCGCGGACGCCTGCGCGGCGCGCGTCTCGGCATGCGGCGGGATCGTTCCGAGTGCCGCGATGCACGCGATCGCGGCGACGGCGGCTCGAGACACGCGTGTTCCCGTCATGTCATGCCATCGGCGCCGACGACCCTGGCGCGGCCGCCGGCGCCGCGCCACCGGACGGCGTGCGGGACGGCGCCACGAACGCGGCGGCTTTCTGTCCGAGCTCGCGGAAGCGCGACGACACCTGATCGAGCCGCGCGACCCACTCGGCGTTGATCGGCTGGTGTTCGATCAGCGCGTGGAAGCGCGTCATGATCATGATGAGGAATACGGGCTTGAGAAACGCCCCGCGCGCCGCCAGCGCGAACAGCACCGCGACCAGCATCGTCACGACGCCGCCCACTTCGCGCACGGGCGCGGGCAGCACCGCGACGAGTGCCGCCGCGGGAATCAGCAGGACGAGCCAGAGCACCGCGCCGAGCGCATAGTCCAGCACGACGATCCAGACCGCCTGTTTGAGGAGAGGGGTCGCGTTCTGCGCGTAGTAGACGACGCCATCCTGCGCGCCGCGCCACGGATTGGGGCTGTTGGTCGCGAGGTTGTAGGAAAAGATCACTTTGTCCATGTAGCGCGTCGCGGCGCGCAGGATGGCGGTGGCCAGCTTCGCGAGCGAGTCGATGCCCGGAACCGACAGCACGTGGCCGATGCCTTCAATCGTCGCGTGGACGGAGTTGACGACGCCGCGGACGAGACGATTCAGAACGAACAGCGCGTTGACCTGGCCGAACCGCTCGGCGACCGCGCGCTTGCCGTACGCGAACATCGACTCGGTGCCGTTGCCGACCTGTCCGCGCGTGATCAGATCGGTCAACACCGCGACGTGGCCGCACTCGATGAGGTGCAGCGCATACCGCAGGACGGCCGCCCAGAACCATCCCGCCGCGCCGACGCACGACACGAACCAGACGACGCCAACCGCTCCGGCGACGTGCGTGCCGCTCCAGACGGATCCGCCGATCGTGATCACCAGCCAGATCACGCAGGCCACCGAAAACGCCATCAGCACGGCGAAGCGCATCAGCGCGTACGGCAGGCTTCGGAGCAGCAGGCCGATGGACGCCATCACACCGCTGCTGCGAACCGTCAGTCGGTAGTCGTGCGGAATGGATCCAGCCAAGGGCTCCGGCATGGTGTGTTGCGGCTCTCCGCGAACCACCATCCACGCCAGGCCCGATGGAGATCAAATTAAGCGCCGATGAATTGCGCACTAACCGGTAACTAACGCAGGAGAAGACATTTGCACGCGGGCGCCAATCGTCTCCGCGGCCGATGGACCTTGTGCTACGCTGAGCGTCCAACGTCTCTCCTGTTGGATCGCGGCGGTTCCCACGATGCCTGTCGGTCGGACTCGATACCGGTTCGGACGGTTCGAAGTGGACGCGCACGGCGGTCGGCTGCTCCGACAGGGCGAGGTCGTACGCCTTCAGGAACAGCCCTTTCAGGTGCTCGTCGCCCTCCTCGAGCGGCACGGCGAGATCGTCATGCGCCACGAGTTGCGTGCGCGCCTCTGGCCGGCCGACACGTTCGTCGAATTCGACAAGAGTCTGGGCGTTGCGCTGACCAAAGTCCGGGCGGCGCTCGGCGACGACGCGGGGAATCCACGATTCGTGGAGACGGTGCCCAGGCGCGGGTATCGGTTCATCGCGCCGGTTGCGGTGGAAACGGCCGACCGCCCGACGTCGCTCGAGCGCGCCGAGCCGGAACGACCGGGCGTGCCGTCCGCCTCGACGTCGAGCCCGGCGCCTTTGACACTCACTGAAGAGGTCGTGGCCACGCGGTTCCGGCCTCGCGTGCTCGGGCTCCTTTCCGCGATCATTCCCGCGCTCGTCGTGATCGTGGCGATCCTCTTCGTGATGTCGCGCCGCCAGCCCAAGGCGGCCGCACCGCGGCGCGTGGCCGTCGTCGTCGCCGAGTTCACCAACGGCACGGCCGATCCGGTGTTCGGCGGCTCGCTGCGCCGCGCGGCCGCGACGGCGCTGCGCCAGTCGCCATTCCTCTCGGTGATGACCGATCCGCTGGTCGCCGATACGCTCCAGGCGCTCGGCCGCGCGCCGACCGAGACGCTCACCGCGCCGCTCGCCCGAGACGTGTGCACGCACGCGCGGAGCCAGGTGCTCATCGACGGTGACGTCAGCCTCGCGGCCGACACATACACGCTCGTGGTCGAAGCGACGCGCTGCGCGGACGGCGGCGCCATCGCCCGCGCCGCGCAGACGTTCACGAGGAAGGACGACGCGCTCGCCGTGCTCGGACGTGAGATCGAGCGCGTCCGGGCGGCGCTCGGCGAGTCGCGCGCGTCGCTGCGGGCCTATGACGCGCCGCTGTCGGTCGCGACCACCGAGTCACTCGAGGCCTTGCGCGCGTTTGACCTCGGCCTGGATCTGCGGCTGCGCGCCGACGACAGTCGCGCGATCCCCGCGTTCCAGACCGCGATCTCGCTCGACCCGCACTTCGCCCTCGCCTACGTGGAACTGGGCTCCGCGTACTCGAACATCGGGGACGAAGCCGACGGGGCGCCGTATCTGGTCAAGGCGTTCGATCTGCGCGATCGCGTGACCGAGCCCGAGCGTCTATCAATCACCGGCCGCTACTTCGACGTCATCACGCGCGAGATGGAGAAGGCGATCGAGAACTATCGTCTCTGGGCGGGGCAGTATCCGGAGGAGTGGCGGCCGTTCAACGGGCTGGCGAACGACGCCGACTTGATCGGCCGCTACGACGTCGCCGTACAGGCCAGCACTCGCGCGATAGCACTCGACGGCGGGCAGTTGTTCCCGCGCGTGAATCTGATGACCGCCGACTGCGCGCTGAACCGGTTCTCGGAGTGCGCGGAGCAGGCGCGGCTGATTCTGTCACGCACGCCCAACAACACGGCGGCGCACATCGCGCAGTACGTGCTGGCGCGCCGCGCCGGGGACGCCGCCGCCGCGCAGCGCGAGATCGCGTGGGCCGACACCCATCCGTCGGCCGCCGGCCTGCTGTATGTCGAAGCCGAGGACGCGGGCCAGCACGGACGCTTTGCCGAGATGACGCGGCTCTTCCATCGCGTCGCGCACCTGACGCGCGCGAGCGGCAATCCCGAAGCGGCGGGCAACACGCTTGCCTACAGCGCGGTGATCAACTCGCTGGCCGGGCGATCGGCCGACGCCGACGCCGACGCGAATGCCGCCGCCGCACTCGGTCGCAACGAGATCATCCTGGGCTCGGTTGGTGTGGTCGACGCGCGGGCGGGCCGCGCGGCGGCGGCCGAACGAGCGCTCGCGACGATGAATCGGTCGTACCCGCTGTCGACGTACGCGCTCGGCATGTACGCGCCTGACGTACGAAGCGCGCAATTGGCCCGGAAGCCGGCGTCCGCGGCGGAGGTGACGGCGGCCACGGCCGCCGGGCGGCCCTATGAATTCGGTCAGCAAGGGTCGCTCGATCTGCCGTATCTTCGCGGCCTCGCCTATATGGCCGCGCGCGCGCCGGATCGTGCCCTCGTCGAGTTTCAGGCGCTCATCGATCACGCCGGCGCGGATTCGGTGTCGCCGCTGCTGGCGATGAGCGCCCTCGGCGTCGCGCGGGCGAACGCTGCCATGGGCAGACGCGACGAAAGCCTGAACGCGTACGACGCGCTTCGCGAGCTCTGGGGCAACGCCGATCGTGACGCCCCCATCGTCAGAGCGGCGATGAGCGAAGCGGCGCGGGTCTCGCGCCGCGCCCCTCGCTCACACTGACCTCACGCGGTCGTCGTCACGGCGCCGGTGCGGCGTACGTTGCGCGGCTTGCGCCAGTCGACCTGCGGCAGGAACAGCGACGTGTCGATGCGATCGCGGTAGCGCACGGCGATGTTCAGGAGCGAGTCGAGGAGCGAGTCCGACAACAGGTGCGGCTCGAGGCCGAGGTCGACGAGCTTCGAGTGCTTGGCGTTGTAGTAGTGCTGCTCGAGCTCGACGCGTGGGTCGGGCAGGTGATCGATCGTGGCGGTGAGGCCGAGGCGCTTGCCGGCGGTCTGGACGAGGTGGGCGAGGTCGAGGACGGAGAACTGCTCGGTGAACTGGTTGAAGACCCGACACTCGCCGCGATCGGCCGGGTTGAGACACGCGATCTCGATACAGCGCACCGTGTCGCGGATGTCGAGGTAGCCCCGCGTCTGGCCGCCCTTGCCGTACACGGTGAGCGGATGGCCGGCGGCGGCCTGCACGCAGAACCGGTTGAGGACCGTGCCGAAGATCTCGTCGTAGTCGAACCGGTTGATGAGCGCTTCGTCCTTCGCCACCTCATCGGTCAGCGTGCCGTAGACGACGCCCTGATGCAGATCGGTCGCGCGGATGCCCCAGATGCGGCAGGCGAAC
>CALFMR010000287.1 GCA_937880585.1 uncultured Acidobacteriota bacterium | reverse complement strand
GGACAAGTGGGGCATCCCGGTGCTGCGCTTCCACTGGAAGTGGAGCGACTACGAGCTGAACGAGGCGCGGCACATGCGTGACAACTTCACCGCGATCCTCGAGACGCTCGGCGGCACGGTCAACGCGCCGCGCGGCCGCGGACCGGGACGTCGCGGTGGCGGTCCTGCCGCCGGTTTCACCGGCAGGGGAGGCCCGGCGGGTCGAGGACCGGGTGGCGCCACGGGCGCGACCGCGGCACCACCGCAGCAGGCCGCGGCGGCGCCGGCCGACAATCGCCCACAGCTCGGCGCGGGCGGCGGCATCATCCACGAAGTGGGCTGCGTCCGCATGGGCACGAGCGCCGACAACAGCGTCGTCAACAGCTTCTGCCAGGTGCACGACGTCCCGAACGTCTTCTCCGCCGACGGGGGACCATTCGCGAGCCACGGCGACAAGAATCCGACCCACACGATCATCGCGCTCGCGTGGCGGACGGCCGAATATCTCGCGGAAGAAATGAGGAAGGGCAATGTCTGAGATCACACGACGTCAGGCGCTCAGCCAACTCGCCGCCGCGTTCGCCGCGGCCGGCGTCGTCGATCATTTGCTGCTGCGCGAGGTTCGGGCCGCGCAGCAGTTCGTGGCGCCCGACCACGCGACGGCGCTCTCGCCGCACCACTACCAGACGCTCGAGCGGCTCACCGACCTCATCATCCCGGTCGAGAACGGCCGCCCTGGCGCCGTGCTCGCCGGCGTGCCCGCGTGGATCGACTCGCTCGTGAACGTGAACGCCGACTTGAAGTCGAAGTACGAGACCGGCCTCGGCTGGCTCGACACGACGATGCAGGCGCAGCATCAGAGTGACTTCGTGGGCGCGACGCTTGCGCAGCAGACCGGCCTGCTCGACGTCATCGCGTTCAAGAAGAACCGCACGACCGACAACGCCGTCGGCGTGGACTTCTTCACGCTGCTGCGACGGATGACGGTCGACGGCTTCTACACGAGCGAGCTCGGGATCCTCGACATCAACCCGGGCGGACGACCGCCGCACGCCACGTTCACGGTGCCGCAGGAAGACATCGACTACGTGATCGCGCACAGCCCGTTCAAATAGAGCGAGACAGAAGACAAGTTAGAAGTTCGAAGACAGAAGCCAGGAGTAGAGAAAAGAACGCCCGGGCAGGCCGTTGAGCTTGTCCGGGCGTTTTTTTCGTCGACACGGTTCCCGGTTTCCCCTGGGCCTGAAGGCCCAGGGCTCCACAGTCACGTTCCGGACGCGCGCTTCCGTTCTCCACGGAGCCCTGGGTCTTCAGACCCAGGGAGAACCTTCGGCCGACTCACGTCCGCGCGGGCGTGTCCGGCTCCGAAACGTACGTCCTGCAAAGCGCCAGTGCGCGCGCGACTTCGGTCATCTGTTCCGCCTCGCTCGCCAGGTCGTAGCCGATCTCGACGATAGCGGGGAAGGACCACGCGTGGGCGCGCATGCTGTCGAGCACTTCGCGGATGGGCGACTCGCCCTCGCCGAACCAGGTCAGCGAGCCGTCGCTCGTCTGACGATCGGTCAACCGTACCGTGGCGATCCGATCCGCATGCATCGTCATGAACGTGAGCGGCGAGCCCGCGCCTGCTACGAGCCACTGCCCGAGATCCACATCCGCGCCGATGAACGGCGAGTAGCCGAGCGCCGCCTCGAGGTCCATCGGATCGGCGCCATCTTGCGCGTGGAAGGCGATCGTGACGCCATGGCGCTCGGCGACGGGCGCGAGGCGCTGCGGGGCGCCGAGCGAAAGGTCCGTCGCGATCGCGCCGGCGCCAACCGCCGCGGCCACACGAAACGCGTAGTCGACTTCCTCGTCGCCGAGCGCCGTCAGATTCGGCCAGTCGACGGACGCGATGCGCACGCCGGCGTCTTCCCACGCGCGACGAAGGTCGGCCAGCGGCGTCAGATCGACCGCGATGCGCCACGTCCGCACCTGTCCGGCGAACGCCGCGCGTCCGACCGCGAGCGCCTCGTCGAAGACGACCTGCTCGAGCGGGATGAGACCGTGCTCTGCGCCGAGCTCCGGCGGATTCAGCACGTCCGGCTCGACCGGCGCGCCGAGCGTCTGCTCGATGAACGCGGCATCCACGACGCAAACGTGGACGTCGAGCTGAACGAGACGGCGGAGAACGTCGTCCGCGTCGAGTCGCTGCGCGCCGAAGGCGTGCGGCACGTGCAGACCGAGGACGACGTCGGCGCGTGAGGATGTGGACATGGAAGCGCGCCGCGGTCCGGGTTGAATCGAGTCCGTCATCGGCTGGCCAATTGTAACGCGCGTCATCCGATCATCTGCTCTCGGACTGGACAGAAGATACAATGGCGCCTGGAGTGCTCGTCATGTCGCGTGGGTCCGTTCGTCTGTGGCCGATCGTTTCCGTCGTCGTCGTGGCCGGAGTCCTGTGCTGGTCGAGTACGCGAGGTCTCGCGGAAGCGGCGCGTCAGGACGCACCGGCCGGAGACGCCTCGCAGGCAGCGCCTGCGCCAGCCACCGCCGATACCGCCGGCCAGGCCGATCAGATGGACGCGCTCTTCGACGAAGGCCAGGGCGTGTACGGCGCGAACTGCTTCGAGTGCCACATGCCCGGCGGCGCGGGCCCCACCCTCGACGGCGACACCGTCCTCGCCAACAAGGACAAGGTCGTCACGCAGATCATCAAGGGGTCGGCCAACGGCAACATGCCGCCGTTTGCCGGCCTCACCGACCGGCAGGTGGCCGCCGTCGCGACGTTCGTGCGCAACACCGGGAGCAACGCCTACGGCGTCGTCCTTGAAGCCGATGTCGCGCGCGTGCGCGCATCCCTGAAAACGCCCGCCGCGAAGTAGCACCGCTCCGTTCCGCGCGAGCGCGAGCCGAGGCGCCACCCCGGCGCGTCCGGTGTCTAATACGCCGATGTCCGGCCGGTGGCTCCAGCTCCGCGTCCTGACGCGCGCCGCCTTCGCGCGCTTGTTCGACGCGGGGACCCCAGGCGCGCACGACCAGAAGACGATGTTCTTCTGGCTGCTCGCGTGTCTGTCGGCGCCCGGCGCGCTCATCCCGTTTCTTCTCGGACAAGGTTCCGGCACGGCGCCGCTCGTCCACGGCGCGCTGCCGTCGAGTGCATGGGGCTGGGCCATGGTGGCGCGCTTCCAGGGCGTGGACGCGCTCCGCGCGTTGTCGTTCACCGACAAGACCTTCTATCTCGGCTGTGCGGTCGCCGCGTCGGCCCTGCTCACGGTCGTCGTCTGGACGCGCGTGCTGCCGGATCGACGCGATGCGCTCGTGCTCGGTCCGCTGCCCGTTCGCCCCGCGACGGTCGTCGTATCGCGGCTGGCGGCGCTCGCGGCCTATGTCGGCGCGACGGCCGTCGCCATGCACGCGCTCGCGTCCATCGTCTTCGGCGTCGAGCTGGCGGCGGGTAACACGGTTGTCTTCGCGCTTCGCGGCATCGTGGCGCACTTCGTCGCGTCGTGCGG
This sequence comes from uncultured Acidobacteriota bacterium, assembly GCA_937880585.1. Classification (GTDB taxonomy): domain Bacteria; phylum Acidobacteriota; class Vicinamibacteria; order Vicinamibacterales; family SCN-69-37; genus CALFMR01. Next base: position 2,800 of record CALFMR010000287.1, on the reverse strand, counting down.
AGCCGGCGCGTTCGTGTTTCTCGCGCTCGCCGGTGTGCAGGGCCTGCTGCTCGTCCTGGTTGGACCGCGGGTGTTCGCGCGTGTGGCGCCTGCCGCGCAGGCCCTCGTCGTCGCGCTCGCGATGGGCGCGGCGCTGGCCATTCCGGCGATCAGTCGCGCGGCCGCGGCGGCGCTCACCGCGGGGACGCCCGTCCACTCGTGGGTGTTCTGGACGCCGCCGTTCTGGTTTCTCGGCGTGTACGAGACCGTGCTCGGCACGAGCGACCCGCGGCTGCACGGCCTTGCGATGACGGCCGGCCTCGCGCTGGCGGGCGCGATGCTGCTCGTCGCGTCGACGTATCCCATCGTCTATGCCCGCGTCCTTCGCGCCAGCCTCGAGCGGCCACGCACGGCGACACGATGGACGGCGGCGGTCCTGCACGCGGTAGCCGTGCGCCTGTCGCGCGACTCCCGCGTGCGCGGTGTGATTGAACTGTTGCTCGTCACGCTCACGCGTGGCGAACGCCACCGTCTCGTCATGGCCGCTTCGGTGGGCGTGGCGCTCGCGTGGAATGTGGCGGCGTGGACGACGTGGCGATCGACGCCGCTGCTGCTGCCACACGCCGGCGCACTCGCGATGCCGCTTTCCACGTTGTTCTTCCTGATCGCCGGGATGCGCCTCGCGGCCGCGCTGCCGGCCGGCGATCGCGCGGCGTGGCTGTTCGACGTCTCCACGCCAGGCGCGCGTACGGGGCGCGACGCGCTGGAACGGACGATGGTCTCCATCGTGGCGCTGCCGATCCTCGTCGCGTCGACCACCGCGGTTTGTGCCGCGTGGGGTAGCGCCGCCGCGCTCGTGCACGCGGCATTTCTCGCCGCTGCATCGGCGTTCGTGATTGAACTGATGCTGTGGCGCTTCACGGGCATCCCCTGCATGCAACCGTGGCGTCCTGACGTCGCACGTCTTCGTCGCTCGTGGCCCGCGTACGTTGCCGGCTTCTTCGCGTTGACGAGCGGCCTGGCCGGGGTGGAGACGCTGCTCTTGCGGATCGTGCTGCCGTCCGGACGCGCCGTGCTGCCTGCCGCGTTTTCCGTCTGGCTCGTGCCCGGCGTCATCGGCGGTCTCATCTGGGCTGCAACAGCGGTGCGCCGAGCCGCGTTGGCGGCGACTCCAGTGATCGACGATCGTTCCAATCTGCAGATCCTGAGTGAATCGCTGCAGACTGGCGCCGAGCGCGCCGGTGCCTTCGACGATCGATCTGACGATGACGACCGGCGTGTCGCGCGGCATGCCTCGCTTGCCGCGGGCACGTTATGGGACGCGGCGGCGCCCGCGCGCCGCGATTCCTGGCTGGACGACGTACGCGTGCGGCCGAGTGATCTCTGGCGCGACGCGCGTCTCGCACTTCGACGCATGCGGCGGTCACCGGCGTTCGCCGTCTTTGCCATCGGCACCCTCGCACTCGGCATCGGCGCCACGACGACCGTCTATACGATCGCGCGTGCGTTGACGACGCGTCCGATGGCCGTGCGCGATGCGTCGAGCCTGGTGACGCTGCAGCGCGCAAATCGGACGTCTGATCTCGCGATCTCGTGGCCGGACTTCCAGGACCTTCGGCGTGACGCGCGGGTGTTCGGCGACATCGAGGGCTGGAGCGAGTTCGACGCGTCGCTCTCCGGCCGCCATCGTGCGACCGTCGTCATGGGTCGGATGGTGACCGGCAGTTATTTTCAGCTCGTCGGCGTCGAGGCGATGCTTGGCCGTACGCTGCAGGCGGCCGACGATCACGCCGGCGCGCCGCCCGTGGTTGTGCTCTCCGAGTCGGCCTGGCGAACGGCGTTCGACGGGGACCAAGCCGTCATCGGCCGCGCGATTCACCTCGGCGGCGAGCCGTACGTCGTCGTCGGCGTGCTGTCTTCGTCGTTTCGCGGCGTCCACGTTCGGACCGAGCAGCCGGCCGTGTGGGTGCCGCTGGCACATCCGCCCTTGACCGACCCGGCACTCACAGCATTCCGCGATCCGTCGCGCCGCGATCGCGCCTGGCTGCACGTCGTCGCGCGCCTGCGTCCGGGCGTGCGCGCGGACGAGGCGGACCGTGACGTTCGGCGTATCGCCGACGCGATCGACGCTGCCGTGCCCGCCACCGATGCCGGTGTGCGCACGGCCGCGGGCCGGCGGCTCTGGACGACGGTGAACATCGCGCAGGATCTGCGAGCCGGGGCGATGGCGGCCCCGCGCTTTGCGATGCTGCTGCTGCCGGCGATTGTGCTGCTCGTCGCCTGCACGAATCTCTCGAATCTGGTGCTGTCGCGTGGCGCAGGACGGAAAGGGGAGATGGCCATTCGCCGCGCGCTCGGCGCCTCGCGCTGGAGCCTCGTTCGCGAACAGCTCGTCGAGCACGGCCTCATCGCGCTCGTTGGCGCCGCAGCCGGACTAGCGCTCGCGCGCGCGGGCATCGTCTACGTCACCAGCTTCGTGCTGCGCGTGCTGGGCTACGCGCCGCAGTTCCAACTCGACGCCCATCTGGACGCGCCGGCCGTCGCAGTAGCCATTGCCGCTGCCGGACTCGCCGTGCTCGTCGCGGGGCTCGCGCCGGCCATCCAGTTGACGCGCGGCACGCCGGCAGGACTCGCGTCCGCTACCGCCGCGGCGCCGCGATGGCGCGGACGCGCCGTCTTGATCGCCCTGCAGGTGGCCGCCTCCGTCGCGCTGCTGCTGGTCGCCGCGCTGAGCGTTCGCGCACTGTTCGCGCTCGACGCGGGCGCACGCGTCCGCATGGACCTGGCACCCGTGGGCGCGATTCATCTCGCGACGAGCCTC
>CALFMR010000286.1 GCA_937880585.1 uncultured Acidobacteriota bacterium | reverse complement strand
CCGCGAGCAGCTAGAAGAAAGATGACACTACCTGTACAGCGGCAGCGCCTCGACCTCGTGCTCGATGCGGGCAATCATCGCCGTGTAGGCCGGCACGCCGATGCCGCCGAAACGGCGTGTGAGCTCGGCGTCGGAGAGATCGGTGGGTAAGTCGTCGATGTTCGGCAGGATGTCGGCTTCCGACAAGCCCGCACCGGCGCGCGTCTGAATGGCCGTGGCCGACGCAGGATCGGTCGCCGCGCGACCGAGCTTCGACCCCGCGCGATCGGCGGCAAGATCGGAAAATGAAAATCCCTCCCGGCCGTGCGCGTCGGTCAGTTCCTTGTAGAGGCCGATCCAGTCGGCAATCGCTTGGCCGGACGCGGACGCGAGCAGCGCCGACAGCGTGAAATGTTCCGCGAGATCGCCCCGCCCGGCGAGCACGACGCCGCGCGGCCGCGGGCGCGTCCAGTTTCGTGCCTCTGGCGCGAGCACCTCGATCGGCCATCCTTTGACGTAAAACGCCGTCGCCATGAGCACCGTGCGATTCTCATCGTCTGCGGTCGCCAGTGTCGAACGCGATCCGGCAAAGGCGAGCATCGGCCCGAGAATGCGCGCGAGCGACACGCCGCGTGGCAGCGTCGCCGTCACCTCGGCGAGATGTTCCTCGTAGGCACGCAGGCGCGCGAGGTCGGCGGCCGAGAGGGTGTCGGCCGTCGTCGCGGACTGCGTCGGACTCGGCGATTGCGTCCGGGCCGCGACTGGGACACGGCCGAGTGCGACCGTCGCGGCGAGCATGCACGCGGCCGCGGTGGCGGCGAATGATCTCGCGCGCGCCGTGTCCGTGGAGCGCCGAGCCTTCAAGCCTGGGGAACGGCCGCTGGGATTCAATGATGCGCGTGCCCCTGGGCCTGAAGGCCCAGGGCTCCACGGAGAGGCCGGCGTCCTCACTCCAGTGGCGGCAGGATGAACTCGATCCGCGCGCGGTGCGGCTCGAGCCACGACGGCAGCGTCAGCCGCTCACCGAGGTGATCGGGCGTCTCGTCGGTCGCGAAGCCCGGCGGGTCGGTCGCAATCTCGAACAGCACACCGCCAGGCTCGCGGAAATAGATCGAGTGGAAGTACATCCGGTCCATGACCGGCGTCACGTTCAGTCCGGCAGCGGCGAGGTCTTCGCGCCACGCGAGTTGTTCTCCGTCGTCGGCTGTGCGCCACGCGATGTGATGCACGGTGCCCGCGCCCTGCCGTCCGCGCTGGCCGTCGGGTGCGCAGAGGATGTCGACAATCGAACCTGCGTGAGGGCCCGCGGCTGCGGCGTAACGGAAGCGATTGCCTTCGGTGCCGATCTGCTGGAAGCCCATCACGTCGGCGACGAGCCGCGCGGTCTTCTCGTAGCCTTCTTCGGCGAGCGTCGCGCTGTGGAAGCCGCAGATCGCGTGTTCGGCCGCGACCGTCCCGCCATGCCAGGCGCGCGATGGATCGGCGAGTGGTGTAGCGATGAGCTCGAGCCGCATGCCGTCCGGATCCTCGAACGCCAGGACCGCCTCACCGAAGCGCGTGCCGGCATCGTGCGTGGCCGCGCCGTTCGCGTCGAGCCGCGATCGCCAGTAGTCGAGCGACTCGGCGGGCACCGCGAACGTCGTCGCCGCGACCTGGCCGTTGCCGACCGTTCCGCGCGTGGCGTGCGGCCACGGAAAGAACGTCAGGATCGATCCCGGCGATCCGTCCGCGTTGCCGAAATAGAAGTGATACGTGCCCGGGTCGTCGAAATTGACGGTCCGCTTGACGAGCCGCAGGCCCAGCACGTCCGTGTAGAAGTGCAGATTGCGGCGCGGGTCGCTTGCAATGGCCGTGATGTGGTGAATGCCGGAGATGACGCGGCTCATCGAGGCTCCATCGAAGACGCGAGGAGCGCGCGCAACGCGTCCAGCTCGTCGCGGTTGACGGTGTGTCCCATGCGCGGATAGATGCGTTCGTCCACGTCCGCGCCGCGCCGGCGGAAGATGTCGGCCGACTCGCGGACGCGCGCGAGCGGGATGTGCGGGTCGACGTCGCTGCACCCGATGAACACCGGCGTCCCGTCGAGCGGGCCGGCGTCGGGCCATGACGACCCGGGCGGACCGATGAGGCCGCCGCTCAACGCGCCGACGACCGCGTAGCGCCGCGGATGGCGGACGACGAACTCGAGCGAGAGACACGCGCCCTGCGAGAAGCCGATGAGGCCCACGCGGTCCGCGCCGACGCCCGCCTCGCCGAGCGTTTCCACGATCGTCGCGACGAGACGGAGGGCCGACGAGAGGTTCGGCTCGTTCTGATCGATCGGTGCGAGGAACGTGCGCGGGTACCATTCGCGTCCAGCCGCTTCCGGCGCGAGATACGCGATGTCGTCGAGCCCGAGCTCGTCGGCCAGGCCGAGGATGTCTGCGGCCGACGCACCGCGGCCGTGCAGCATGATCACTGACAGTCGCGCATCGGCGGGCTCCGGGCCCAGATGATGGATGACGACGCCCTGGTGCGGGTCGTGCCGGCCGGAGGATGCAGGTGATTGGGGAGTCACCGTTCGATTGTAGGCCGAAGCTGACCGCCGCGGCCGCGCCGCCGACACCGCGCCCGCAGTAGGATACGCACCATGCGCGTCCATTTCCGAACCGCGATCCTCCTCGC
>CALFMR010000285.1 GCA_937880585.1 uncultured Acidobacteriota bacterium | reverse complement strand
TGCTCGGGGGCTCGCGGTGTCAACTTCTTTACTTCGCGATCTTCGCGGCTTCGCGTGAGGCCGCTCCCCCCTGATCCCTGTCCCCTGTCACCTATTTCCCGTCCCGTCGTAGTCTTATGAGTGATCCCGCGCCGCCCGGGTCGCTTATGAGACTTGTCCCTTCCCTTGTGCTCGTTTCCCTCGTGGCCGCCGGCCTGGTCCTGACCGGTGGGCCGCTCGCGGCTCAGACGCCGACGTTCCGCAGCTCGTCGCAGACGGTCGCCATCTACGCAACGGTGACCGACCAGGACGGCCGGCTCGTCCCCGACCTGCAGCAGGAGCACTTCGAGGTCTTCGACAACCTGAAACCGGCGCCGATCACGCTCTTCAAGAGCGATGTCCAGCCGATCACCGTGGTCGTCATGCTCGACACGAGCGGGAGCATGACGATGAACCTCGATCTGTTGAAGCAGGCGGCCGAGCGCTTCGTCACGCGCCTCTTGCCCGCCGATCAGGCGCGCATCGGCAGCTTCTCGGAGAAGATCATCATCAGCCCGACGTTCACGCACGATCGCGACGAGCTCATCCGCATCCTCCACAACGACATCCAGTTCGGCAACCCGACCTTCTTGTGGGACGCGATCGACGAGAGCATGACGGCGCTCTCGCGCGAGACCGGGCGCCGCGTCGTCCTCGTCTTCACGGACGGCGAGGACGAAACCAGTCAACGGCGCAGCTTCAAGGACGTCCTCACGCGGGCGCAGAACGAGGACTACATGATTTACGCGATTGGCCTCGAGAGCCACATCCTCGGCCAGACAACGCGTCCCGACCGCCACCTCCGCCAGCTCGCCGAGGCGACCGGTGGCGGCTACTTCGAGCTTTCACGGACGGCCGATCTCAATGCCACGTTCACACGCGTCGCCGACGAGCTGCACCGCCAGTACGTGCTTGGCATCGACGCCCAACTCGACGGCACGGTCCACGCGCTCGACGTGCGCGTCAAGGTGCCGGGCATGACGGCCCGTGCGCGCAAGAGCTATCTCGCCGTGGCGGGCGCGACCGGGCTGACGGGCCCGGACGAGGCGCCGCCGTCGCACTGATCGCCGCACCATGGCGCGCGTCCGACTTGCGCTCGTCCTCGCGGTCGCCCTCGCGGCGGCAGGCACGCTCGGCGTGCGCGGTGCGCAATCGGACGACGCGCAGCAACCGCCCGTCTTCCGCGGCGGCACGGAGACGGTCGGCATCTTCGCGACGGTCCTGGATCGCGATGGCGAGCTCGTGCTGAATCTGCATCGCGACGACTTCACGGTCGAAGACGACGGCCGGCCGCAGACGATCACGACGTTCGGCAACGGCGTCCAGCCGATCACCGCCGCGCTCCTCGTCGACACGAGCGCGAGCATGACGTTGAACCTCGAGCTCGCGCAGATGGCGGCCGAGCAGTTCGTCATCCGTATGCTGCCGACCGACCGCGCGCGCGTCGGCAGCTTCAGCGATCGCATCGACCTCAGTCCGACGTTCACGAGCGACCGCGATGCGCTGCTCCAGTCGCTCCGCACGGGCCTGCACATCGGCAACCCGACGAAACTCTGGGACGCGGTCGCCGAGACGATGACCGCGCTCGAGCCGCTCGGCGGCCGCCGCATCATCCTGCTCTTCACCGACGGCATGGACACGATCAGCACGGCGCGCGAGGCGGACATCCTGGCGCGGGCGCGGGCCGAGGACGTGATGATCTACGTCGTGCAGTTCCGGTCGACGCCGCTCGCCAACCTCGCGGAAGTACCGCTCGCACCGAGCGCGAGCGAGGTCTTCCGCGGCGATCCGCGCTTCCGCAACCCGCCGCCGACCGAGGCCCTGCGCCAGCTCGCGCGCCAGACGGGCGGCGGCCACTTCCTGCTCAGCGAGCACGACGACGTGAACGCGACGTTCACGGCCGTCATGAACGAGCTGCACCATCAGTACGCGCTCGGGTTCGTCCCCGAGCGGTTCGACAACAAGCTGCACGCGCTCACGGTGACCGTCGACCGGCCCGGCGTGACGGTCCGGGCACGGCGCAGCTACCTGGCGCGGCATGCCGACGCGACGCCCTGATGCATTTGTCACGACCCGCCCATCCCGGATAGTGTGTTTTTTCGTGATGCGTCAGCCGCTCCATGCCCGAGCCGCCGGAATCCTCGTCCTCGCGGCCGCCCTCGCCATTCTGCCGGCGTGTTCCATCAAGACGATGGCCGTCAAGACCGTCGCCAACACGCTGGCCGAGAGCGGCGACGTCTTTTCGCGTGACAACGACCCGGAGCTCGTGCGCGACGCCCTGCCGTTCGCGTTGAAGCTGTACGAGTCGCTGCTCGAGTCGGTGCCGAATCACGGCCCGCTGCTCGTGGCGACGTGCAGCGCGTTCACGGAGTACGCGTTCGCGTTCGTCGAGACGGACGCCGACGTGCTCGGCGAGGCGCACCACGACGAGTCCAAGGCGCTGCGCGACCGCGCCCTCCGTCTGTACGTCCGCGGACGCGATTACTGCCTCCGGGCGATGGACGTCCGCTTCCACGGCATCCACGACAAACTGTTGGCCGATCCGGTGGCTGCGTTGGCGAAGGCGCAGAAGAAAGACGTGCCGATGCTCTACTGGACGGCCGCGTCCTGGGGCGCCGCGATCTCGCTCGGCATCGACCAGCCGGACCTCGTCGTCGATCTGCCGACCGTCCGCGCGCTGGCCGACCGCGCGCTCGCGCTCGACGAGTCGTGGAACCACGGCGCGATCCACGAGCTGCTCATCACGCTCGACAGCCTGCCCGAGGCGCTCGGCGGCAGTCCGGCGCAGGCGCGCGAGCACTTCACTCGTGCCGTCGCGCTGCAGCACGGCGACTCGCCGGGGCCGTACGTCGCGCTCGCGACCGGCGTCGACGTGCCCGCGCAGAATCGCGCGGAGTTCGAATCGCTGCTCAACCAGGCGCTCGCCATCGACCCGGAAAAAGATCCGTCGAATCGGCTCGTCACGCTCATCACGCAGCGCCGCGCGCGCGCGCTGCTCGATCAGATCGACGCGCGTTTCGCCAACTGACGCGCGTCACGACAACTGGAGGACTGGGGATGTCAGGCTCGATCCGCTCGCTCGCTCTGTGTCTCGCGCTCGTGGCCGCGCTCGCCGTGCCCGGGCTCGCCCGGGCGCCGCTCACCATCAAGCTCGCCACGCAAGCGCCGGTCAACTCGACGTGGCACAAGGCGCTGCTCGACATGGGCGCCGCCTGGACCACCGGCACGAGCGGCCGCGTCAAGCTCATCGTCTATCCGGGCGGCACGCAGGGTGACGAGCCTTCGACGATCCGGATGATGCGGCCCGGCGTCGATCAGCTCCAGGCCAACCTGCTCATGGTCGCCGGCCTCTCGCAGATCGACGACGCATTCAACGTCTTCGGCATGCCGTTCTTCTTCCAGAACGACGCCGAAGCCACCGACGTCCAGCAGAAGCTCACGCCGATCCTCGAACAGCGGCTCGAGGCCAAGGGCTTTCATCTGCTCGCGTGGGGAAGCGGCGGCTGGGTCCAGCTCTTCTCGAAGAAGCCGCTGCGCACGCTCGACGACGTCAAGCAGGCCAAGCTCTACACGAGCCAGGGCGACGACCGCATGGTGGAGTGGTACAAGAACAACGGCTTCCATCCCGTCGCGCTCTCGGCCAATGACATCCCGGCGCAGCTCAAGCTCACGACCGGCATGATCGACACGGCGCCGAGCCCGCCCTATCCCGCGCTCGTGCTGCAGATCTTCCGCGACGCGAAGTACATGCTCGACGTCCGCGTGGCGCCGCTCGTCGGCGCGCTCGTCATGACCAACACGGCGTGGAACAAGATCGACGCCGCGGATCAGAAGGTCGTGCTCGACGCGGCCAAGGCGTTCCAGACGCGCATCCTGACCGATGCGCCCAAGCAGGACGCCGAGTCGGTGACGACGATGAAGGCGCGAGGACTCCAGGTCACGACGCTCTCGCCGCAGGCGGCCGCCGAGTTCCACACGGCGGCTGAGAAGATGGTCGCGACGATGCGCGGCAACATGGTGCCGGCCGACGTCTACGACCTCGCGGTCCAGGAGCGAAACGCGTTCCGCAAAGCGCACGCGAAGTAATGCGCGCGCTCGCGAACCGCGTCGAAAACGTCGTCGCCACGCTCGCCCTCGGCGGCATCATGCTGCTGCCGCTGGCCGAGATCGCCGTTCGCCGCGTGTTCGGCACGGGCATTCCCGGCGCGGCGCCGTTCGCGCAGAACCTGACGCTCTGGGTCGGATTGCTCGGCGCGGCCATCGCGGCGCGCGAGGGCAAGCTGCTCACGCTCGCGACGGGCGAGTTCCTGCCCGCGTCGATCGGCAAGGCCACGCACGTCATCGCGGCCTTCGCCGGCGCAGCCGTCTCGATGATGTTCGCCATCGGCGGATGGGATCTCGTCACGACCGAGCGCGCGGCCGGCGACATCATCGCGGTCAACGTTCCCGTCTGGATCTCGGCCGTGGTCTTCCCCGTGGCGTTCGGGCTCATCGCGGCCCGGCTCGTGTGGCGCGCGTCGCCCGGCTGGATCGGCCGCGCGATCGCGGCGCTCGGCATCGTGCTCGGCGTGTGGCTCACCGGTCATCAGGAACTGCTCGAGGGCCAGGCGCTCTGGCCGTGGCTCGTCGCCATCCTCGCCGCGGGCGTCGTCGGCATGCCGATCTTCGCGTTGCTCGGCGGCATCGCGATGGTGGCGTTCTTCATCGACGCGAGCAGCCCGATCGTGCCGCTCATCAAGGCGTACGAAGAACTGACGTCGCCGTCGGCCAACCTGGCGGCCATCCCGCTCTTCACGCTGACGGGTTTTCTGCTCGCTGAAGGCAAGTCGTCCGAACGCCTGCTCCGCGCGCTACGCGGGCTCGTTGGCTGGATTCCCGGCGGTACGGCGGTCGCCGCCGCGACGCTCTGTGCGTTCTTCACGCTTTTCACGGGCGGATCGGGCGTCACGATCCTCGCGCTCGGCGGCCTGCTGTTGCCCGCGCTCCTCAAGGAGGGCTATCGCGAGCGGTTCTCGATCGGCCTGCTGACCGCGTCCGGATCGCTCGGCCTGCTCTTCCCGCTCTCCGTGCCGCTGATTCTCTACGGCATCGTCGCGCAGAACGTCGCCATCGAGGATCTCTTCATCGGCGGTCTCCTGCCGGGATTGCTGCTGCTCGGGCTCATCGCCGCGCTCGGCGTGCGCGAAGCCGTGCGCTCGAAAGCCGCACGCTCGCCGTTCCGCGTACGGGAAGCCGTCGCCGGCGTCTGGGAAGCGAAGTGGGAATTCCTGCTGCCGGTCGTCGTGCTGGTCGCGCTCCTCGGCGGATATGCGACGACGTCGGAGTCGGCCGCGCTCGCCGCGCTCTACGCGCTCATCGTGCAGCGGTTCATCCATCGCGACCTGCCGTCCTGGCGCGACGTGCTGAAGGTCTCGAGCGACTGCGTGGCGCTCGTCGGCGGCGTGCTGATCATCCTCGCGGTCGCCGTCGGGCTCACCAACTATCTCGTCAACGCGCAGGTGCCGATGCAGCTCATCGACTGGACGCAATCGCACGTCCAGTCGAAGTGGGTGTTCCTGCTGTGCCTGAACGTGTTCCTGCTGCTCGTCGGCACGGTCATGGATATCTTCTCCGCGATCGTCGTCGTCGTGCCGCTCATCATTCCGTTGGCGCAGGTGTTCGACATCAACCTCGTCCACCTCGGCGTCATCTTCATCGCGAACCTGGAGCTCGGCTATCTGCATCCGCCGCTCGGGCTGAATCTCCTGCTCGCCTCCTATCGCTTCAAGAAGCCCGTGCTCGAAGTGACGTGGGCGACGCTGCCGATGCTCGGCATCCTGGCCGGCGGCGTGCTGCTCATCACGTACGTGCCCTGGTTGACGATGGGCCTGCTCACCTGGCTGGGACGCGGCTGACGCAGGGCTCGTGCGCGGGCACGGCGGGCGGCCGCCGGGCTCGGCCCCCACGGCGATACTGGTATTCTCGACACCTTCAGGAGGCACGCGTGATGCGGACTCACCTTCTCATCGCGGGATTCGTCGCCGCGGCGGCCGTCGGCTGCGGTCAATCGTCCACGCCGCCACCGTCGTCAGGCGCGGCCGCGACGGTCCACGAAGGCGCGCAGGCGGTGCAGGACGGCGCGCAGGAAATGGCCAAAGGCGCCGAGAAGGGCTCGCAGCAGATGGCCGCGGGCGTCGCGCAGATGGCGCACGGGCTCGAGGCGATGGCCCAGGGATCCGCGAAGGCGGTCGACTACGAGTCGCTGCAGGCGCTCTTGCCGGAAATGGACGGCTGGACACGCACCGATCCGAAGGGCGAACAAGTGTCGATGCCCGTCTCGCACTCGCGCGCCGAAGCGCACTATCGCAAGGACAACAGCGAAATCGAGCTCGAGATTTCCGACACCGCACTCAGTCAACTGCTGCTCGCGCCAGTTTCGATGTTCCTGCAGTCGGGCTATTCCGAGCGATCCGACGACGGATTCACGCGCGCGGCGACGATCGCGAATCAGCCGGGCTTCGAGGAGTGGAACGCGCCGTCCCACCATGCGGAGGTCACGGCCGTCGCGGGCGGACGATTCATCGTCCGCGCGACCGGCGACGACGTGGCGAGCGTCGATCCCGTGCGCCAGCTCGTCGAGTCGGTCGACATGACGAAGCTGGTAGCCTTGAAGCAGGCGAAGTAAGAGAACCGGCCGGCGCGGAATGGCGCGCGGACGCAGGACTCATGTTGCGAACACGCGTGGGAGCATGGGTGGCGATGCTGGCGCTGGCCGCCGGCACGTTCGTGCCCTGCGTCCATGCCGCGCCGGCTCCCGTCGACGAGGTCATCGCCTCGGCCTTTCAATCGGCCTACAACCTCGACCGGCCCGCCGCGCTGGCCACGGCCCGGCGTGCCGTCGCGATGGCGCCGGCCGAGTCGCGCGCGCATCGCACGCTGGCCGCGGTCCTCTGGCTCGACATGCTCTACGAACGGGGCGCGCTCACGGTCGACGCGTATCTCGGCGGACTCACGAAGGGCCTGCTCGGTCTGCCGCCACCCGATCCGAATCGCGACGCGGAATTCACGCGTGAGATCACGCGCGCGATCGACCTGGCGTCCGCGGCCCTCGACAAGAACGACGACGACGTCCAGGCGCGGTACGACCTCGGTGCGGCGTACGGTCTCGAAGCCTCGTACCGCGCGTCGATCAAGGGCAGCACGTCATCGGCCTTTTCAGCCGCGCGTCACGCCTTCGACGCGCAAGAGACCGTGCTCGACGAGGATCCCCAGCGCGTCGGCGCGGGCCTCGTCGTCGGCACGTACCGCTATCTCGTCTCGATCATGGCGCTCCCGGCGCGCATGTTCGCGTATCTCGCGGGGTTCGGCGGCGGCAAGGAGCACGGCATCGAGCTCGTCGAGGCAGCCCAACGCGACCCGCAGACGCGCGTCGAAGCCGAGACCGCGCTCGTGCTGATCTACACGCGCGAGCACCGGAACACCGACGCGCTGCGGCTGCTCAACGCGCTCGCGGCGGAGTTCCCGCGCAACCGGATGTTCGTGTTCGAACAAGGCTGCGCCGCGCTGCGGGCCGGCCAGTCGGCGCGCGCCAACGACATCCTCACGCGCGGCCTCGAGGCGCTCTCGCGCGACGATCGCCCGAAGATTCCCGGCGAGCAGGCCATGTGGCTCTACAAGCGCGGGGAGGCGCGGCTCGCGATGCACCGGCGAGACGACGCGGTCGCCGACCTCGAGCACGCGTTGGCGAGCGGGCCCGTCGGCTGGATCCGCGGGCGCATCCAGATCGCGCTCGGGCACGCCGCCGATCTCGCCGGCTCGCGCGATCGCGCGCTCGACTGGTACCGGCGCGCGGCGGAGACCAGCCATGCGGCCAACGATCCCCTTGCCGAAGCCGCGGCCGCACGCGGTTTGAAGGCGCCGTTCACGGACGGCGGTCGATAGATGGCGTCGTCGAAAGCCCGGACCTGGATCTGGATCATCGCCGGCACGCTCGGCCTCGTCGTGCTGGCGCTCATCGCCGCCGCGGGTGCCGGCGTCTACTTCGTCGCCCACCATTTCCACGCCGCGCGAACGACGAGCAGCGACGCCATCCGCGCGTTCGACGCGGCCCGTGCGCCTTTCGCCGGCCAGCGTCCGCTGTACGAGCTCGACAGCGCAGAACGTCCACGGCCGGTCGTGCCGCTCGCCGATCGACCGTCGGGCACGGTGACGCCGACCGCGCTGCACGTGCTCGCGTGGGATCCGGATGAGGAACGGCTCGTGCGCGTGTCGCTGCCGTTGTGGCTCCTGCATTTCCGCCGGCAGCGCATCGACCTGGTCGGCCGCGATCGCGGCTTCGACCTCAATCGGCTCGATCTGGACATCGACGAGCTCGAGCGCATCGGTCCGGCGCTCATCTTCGACTTCCGCAACCACGACGGCGTGCGTGTCCTCTTGTGGACGCAGTGAACGCGCGACCGGCCGCGCGAAACTCGGAGAGGCGGCGCGATGGCTGGCCTGCCTCTTGCACAAACCGGCGCGCAGGAGGTTGCTGCCATGCCCACACTCCGCTCCCTTGCGCTCGTCTCCGCGCTGACGCTTGCCGTTCCGGCGGTCGCGTGGGGCGCGCAGCCGCCGATCCGGCGCGCGCAGCCCCGCTCGTCGCCGGCCTTCCAACAGGGTTACGACCGCGGTGTGCGCGCGGGGCTGCAGGACGCACAGCACCACGACGCCTATCGCTTCACCGACGAATCCGATTACCGCCGCGGCGATGTCGGGTATCGCGCGACCTACGGCAGCCGCGATCGCTATCGCGACGACTTCCGCCTGGGCTTCGAATCCGGATACCGCGCCGGTTACAGCCGCACGCCCGCCATGCAGCGGTACGGCGGACGCGGGCTCGCGCTGGGCGACGCGGCATCAGCCACGGGGTTCAATGACGGCTACGAAGCGGGGCTGAAGGACGCACAAAAGAATCATCGCTTCGATCCGGTGTCCGAAGGCCGCTATCGCGACGGCGACCACGGCTACGACCGGAGCGACGGTCCAAAGGAAATTTACAAGCTGCACTACCGCGACGCGTTCAAGGCCGGCTACGAGCAGGGCTACCAGGATGGCCGGCGCTATCGCTGACGCGTGGGGCTGACGGTTTCAATCCGAAGAACCGCCGCATGCGGTCCGCCAGCGTGGCACGGGCTTCAGCCGTGCTGGCGGCCGCGGCGGCACGCGAGCTGTCCAGCTCGCGGCGGCGGTCGGCGGCGGCGGCGGCGATCGTTTCGATCGCGCCCTGATGCGTCGTGATGTAGTCCTTGAAGGCCGAGGCGCCAATCTCGAGCACGCGGCAGTCGCCGCGCGCCGTCACCGTCGCTGACCGCGGATCGCCGGTCAGCAGCGACATCTCTCCGAAGAAGCCGCCGGCCGCAATGCGCGCGACCTCGTGGCCGGCGCCAATCGTCACCGCCACTTCGCCCTCGGCAATCACGAACATCGACGCGCCTGGATCGCCCTCGCGGACGATCACCTCGCCGTCGCCGTACATGTGCTCGTGCGCCGACCGCGCCAGCGCTTCGTGGCCCTCTCGAAAGAGCGACGCGAGCACGGGTATCTGGCTGATGATCTGCGCGTACCGCCCGATGCGCGCGTCGGGCGCTTCCGGTTGATCCAGGCGCGCGTACTCGACCTGGGTCGGATACGGGATCTCGATGCCGCGACGCGAGAACTCGTAGTAGATCGCCGTCCGGACTTCGTCCTGCGCCTCGTCGTCGTCCTGCTTGTCGTTCAGCCAGAAGCGCACGCGGTAGGTGATCGCCGACGCCGCGAAGTCGACGACCAGCACGTCCGGCTCCGGCGACGCGAGGACGTATTTCTTCGACCGGCGCGCGGCCGCGAGCATCGCCTCGCGGACGGCGTTCGGCGGTGCGCCATAGGCCGCGCCGACGTCGACCCACAGCCTCGTCGGCTCGGTCGGCTCCGTGAAGTTGACGATCGGATCGCGCGCGACGACGTTGTTGGGCAGGACGACGAGGTTGCCGTCGTCGGTCCGGATTTTCGTCGCGCGCCAGGTGACTTCGATCACGCGCCCCTCGAACTCGCCCACCGAGACCCAGTGACCGACACGGAACGGCTTCTCGGTCTGGATGGCGAGGCCGGCGAAGGCGTTGCCGAGCGTTTCCTGCAGGGCGAAGCCGAGCACGGCGGCCGCAATGGCGGAACCAGCGAGCGTCTTCGTCGTGTTGCCGCTCAGCGAGAGGAGCACGGCGGCGAAGGACAAGCCGATGACGAGCGCGTCCTGGACGATCGCCGGCGCGCGGTCGCGCACTCGATCGGAAAACCACGGATTGAACGCGAGCGCGACGCCGGTGTTGATCGCGCAGAACACGATCAGCATGCCCGCCGCCGCCGAGACGAACGGCGCGTTGAAGACGGGCAGTCTGGCGGCGCCCAACGCGTGGGCGACGTCGAGGGCGAGCGCGCCGCCCAGCACGGCCAGCGTGAACGTCATCCGCCGACGGATGACGCGGTTCTTGGTGAAGATCAGCGCGAGGAGCGAGACGACGCCAATCGCGCCGCCTTCGATCAGGTATTCGCTCGCGTGGGCGAAGGGAGCCATGGCCGTAGCGGCGACCCGACGACCGGCGCGCTACCCGACGATGCCCTTGCGGAACGCCGCGACTTCGGCGGCCGTGACCGTGACGGGCACCAGCGCCTTGTTCGGTCCGCCTTTCGCGTCGCGATCGGGATTGACGCCGCGCGATCCGGCCGACGAGATGGTCTGGTTGCTCGACCGTTCTCGGCCGACGGCCGAAAGCGACGAGAGCCCGAGCCCGCTCGACGCGCCCGATGACGCCGCCGCTGACGTCGCGCTCGACTGCGGCACGCCCGCGACGGCGACGAGCGGATAGTTGACCGACGCGTGATAGCGGGCGGCGACCGTGGCCGTGGAGGTCAGATGGCCCGACGCGATCACCTTGCCGAGCGCCTCGACGCGCGCCTCGGTCTCTGGATGCGACGCGAACAGCCCGCTCGGCTCCTTCAACCCGGCGTTGCGTTGGTTGAGCCGCGTGAGGAACGCGGCCAGTCCGGTCGGCGCGTACCCGACCCGGTTGGCGAGCGCCACGCCGACCTTGTCGGCATCCAGCTCGTCGCCGCGGTCGTACTTGTTCTCGAGGAGGATTGAGTAGCCGCGATCGGCCGCCTGGCTCAGGATGTCGCTGCGCGTCGCCTCGGCGCCGAGGCTGATCGCCTTCGACTTCGTGATCGCGTTCAGCGTGTGCTTTTCGGTGACATGCGAAATCTCGTGGCCGAGCACGTCGGCGAGCTCCGCTTCATTCTGGATGAGCGCCAGCGCGCCGCGCGTGATGTGGATGAAGCCGCCCGGCGCGGCAAACGCGTTGATGCCGTCCGTGTCGAGCACGATGAACGTCCACGGCAGCTTCGGCCGGCTGCTCGCCTGCGCCAGGACGGTGCCGACGAGCGTCACGTACTTGTGGATGGCCGGATCCTGCACGACGCCGTACTTGTCGCGCAGCTTCGCGCTGATGTCACGGCCGAGCTGAATCTCCTCGGCCTCGGTGAACGTCAGCTCGTCGTGGAGCTGCTGCGCCTTGCCGAGCGCCTTGCCGAGCGATCCGAACTGCGCCGACGCGGGCGACACCAGCACGAGCGGCGCGGTGAGCGTGGCGATGACAACGAGACGTTTCATGATGACTGCTCCAGCTGCTGAGACGAAGACGGCCGGGCCGCGGACACATCCGGCGCTCCACCGCGGACCTCGTAGATGAGCACGGGCCGCGTGCGGCCCTTGACGGTGACCTCGCCGATCGCGCGCGTCGCGATCGGCCGCGTGAGCGCCGCGCGCGTGCTCTCGCTGATGAGGATCCGCGAGCCGTGCTCCTTGTTCAGCGACTCGATCCGTGCCCCGAGGTTCACGGCGTCGCCGATGACGGTGTAGCTCATGATGGCTTCGGACCCGATGTTACCCGCAATCATTTCGCCGGTGTTGATGCCGATGCCGATGTCGAGCGTCGGCCGCCCCTCGGCCGTCCAGCGCGCGTTGAGGGCATCGAGCGTCGTGCTCATCTCGAGCGCCGTCGCCACGGCATGGTCGGCGTGCTGGGGATCGGCCAGCGGCGCGCCGAACAGCCCCATGACCATGTCGCCGACGAACTTATCGAGCGTTCCCTGGTGCCGGAACAGGACGTCCACCATCGCGCCGAAATACTCGTTGAGCTGCGCGACGACGGCTTCCGGCTCCCCCCGTTCGGACGCGGCCGTGAAGCCCCGGATGTCCGAGAACAGCACCGTCATCATCCGGCGCTGGCCGCCGAGTGTGACCAGGCCCGGATCGGACATCAAGTGTTCGACGACGTCCTTCGAGACGTACCGGCCGAAGAGACGGCGGATGTGACGCTTCTCGCGGTCTTCGACGAAATACCGCCAGGCGACGCCGCCAAAGAGCGCGAGGGCGGCCGCGGTCGCGGGCGCGACTTCCGCCATCCACACGCCGGCGGCGACTTCGCGTCCCAGCCACACGGCGAGAACGACGAGAAACGCGATGGTCGCCGCGGCCGCCGCGATGACCGGCAGCAGCGTCGCCGACACGCCGGCGGCGATCCCAAGGGCAAGCGTGACGGTCGCGTCGACGATCGGAGACGCGCGGCGCATGAACTGACCCGAGATGACGTTGTCGGCGAGCGCGGCGTGCAGCGCCACGCCCGGCGCGCCGCCGGGGAACGGCGTCGCGTAGCGATCGAAGAGGCCCGCGGCCGTCGTGCCGATGAAGACGAGCTTGTCCTTGAACGCCGACGGAGGAATGGCCGGCGTCTGTCCGCTCGCCGACTGATCGGCCGAGAGCAGCACGTTGAAGAACGGATAGGTCGGGAACATCGATCGCACGCCATCCGCGCCCGTCGTCGGACGCGGCAGACGCGTGAGCACCTGGCGCGACGGCTGCCAGCGACCTGACGCGTCGCGCACCGGATCGTCGACGAGCGGCATCGCCCGATCGCCGATATGGAGCACGTGCCCCTCGACTCGCACGTCGTCTGGTTTGACGCCGAGGAACGCGAGCGCGGCCGCGAGACCGAGCGACGGCACGGCGGCATTGTCGTGCACGATGAACGGCAGGAAGCGCCGCGCCGCGTCCGAGCCGGGATCCTTCGCCAGATAGTTGTGGCCGAGACCGGCGGCCACGCGCGCGAGCTCGAGAAACGGCGGCTGCAGCGTTGGCCGTGACTCGAAACCCGGGCCTGGGTGATACGCCGGACCGGGCAGCACCGGCGGCGGTGCGCCGGCGGCAGGCGTCGCGGCATCCGACGTGGTGCCTTCGAACGTCGCGTCGGCGAGAAGGATGACGTTGCCCGCGCGTCCGACGGCGTCGACGAACGCGCCGTCCGACTGGTCGCCCGTGATCACGCGGCCGTTGATCACCGATTCCGATCGGCCCTCGTGCTCGCTGAAGAGCACGTCGAACGCGATGACCTTCGCGCCGGATCGCGCGAGGTAATCCACCGCGCTCCCGTGCACGAGCCGCGGCCACGGCCAGCGGCCGACGACGGGCTCGAGCGTCCGGAGCGACTCTTCGTCGATCGTCACGATGACGACCGGTGACGCGGCACGGAGCGGCCGAGCGAAATAGGCGACACGCAGATCGTAGCTGCTGCTCTCGGCGCGATCGAAAAAGCTCAGGCGCGACAGCCCCGTCGCGGCGGCCGCGGCGACGAGGCCCAGGACGACGCCGATGAGCACGGCGCGCGAGCGGCGTCTCGCGGAAGACGAGAGCAAAGAAGGATTCGTCACGCGTGCGAGTCCTGGCCGCGCCTGGCGCGCACGGGACACGGGGCGTCAGGCGTCACGGCAGAGTCTAGCGCAGCGCGCGCGCGAGGAACGGCAGCGACACGTCCATCCGGTAATCGATGTCCGAGTGGTTGTCGTCGAACTCTTCGTAGCGGTGCGGAATGCGGGCCGCACGCAGGCGCTTCGATAGAACGCGTGAACCGTACTGGATGTGGTACTGGTCGCGCCAGCCGCAGTCGATGTAGATGCCGCGCAACGAGCGCAGGCTGCGGCGATAGCGATCGACGAGCCGCACCGGATCGTGCCGCTGCCACGCCTTCCAGCGCTCCGGCAGCAGCTCGCCGGTCTCGAGATTGAATGGCAGGCGGAAGCCGTTCGGCGCGCGCGGATCGGGATCGTAGGTCGCCGCCATGCAGAGGTTCATGATCGCGTGGCCCTCGCCCGTCGAGAGCTTCGGCTTCTTCCACACCGCTTCCAAAAATCTCCGCACGCGCCCGTCGTCTCGCCCGCGGTCGGCGCCGCGCTCCATCTTCGCGACGTCGTAGCGTCCGGACTTGA
>CALFMR010000284.1 GCA_937880585.1 uncultured Acidobacteriota bacterium | reverse complement strand
GCCGCTCGCCGGTTTGCTGCTCAGGCGCGATCGGCCATCGCCAGAATCGCGTCCCACTCCCGATCGCTGACCGGCATCACCGACAACCGCGGCAGACGCGTCAGCGGAAACTCCGCGAAGCGCCGGTCCGCCTTGATGGCCGCGAGCGTCACCGGCCGCCCCAGCTTCTTCACCGGCACGAGATCGACGACGTGCGCCTTGCCGGCGCGATCGGCGGGATCGAGATAGGCGTCGGTCGCCGCCTTCGCGATGCCGACGACGGCCTTCTCGTTGCCGGTGTGGTAGTAGAGCACGAGGTCGCCCTTGCGAATGGCGCGCAGGTGCTTCTGGGCGAGCGGATTCTTCACGCCGGACCACGTCGTGCCGCCGTCCTTCGCGAAGGCGTCGTAGCTGTAGCTCGACGGCTCTTCCTTGACGAGGTAGCGCATGGCGCCGATTATCGCAGACCGCGGGCCGCCCCGCCGCCCGTCCGGGGGGCGGTTGTGCCGCGGCCGAATCGGCATAGAATGCACGGCACCACGCCACCAGGAGGTCCGGAGATATGGCTTCAGCGACCGCGCTCGGACAGGACTCGACGGCTCAGGATCGGCACGCCGCCTATAACAAGGGCGCGCTGTTCTTCGTGAGCAGCCTCGCACTGCTCACGGCCGGGATTGCCTCGGCCCTGCGCGCCGACACCGCGAGCGACCTGCAACGGCTGTTCTTCGATCCCATCGACAAGGTCCATTCGGCGGCGATGATCGCGAACGTCCTGAGTGTGCCGTTCCTCGGCTACGCGTTGACCATCGCTCTCGTCAGCCCGCTGCTCGACATTCTCGGCATGCGTCTGTTCCTGCCGCTGTCGGGCCTGCTCCTGGCGCTCGGCACGCTCGTGATGGTCTTCGCGGAACACATCGCGACCGGGCCGGCCATCTACGACGTCTTCTGGTCGGGCGCCGTCATCGCGGGCATCGGCTGGGGGCTGGTCGAGACGGTCATCAATCCCCTGATCGCGACGCTCTATCCCAATGAGAAGACCGGCAAGCTCAACCTGTTGCACGCGTGGTGGCCGGGCGGGCTCGCCCTCGGCGGGCTGCTCGGCGTGGGGTTGTCGAGCCTCAACCTCAACTGGCAGGTGAAGCTCGGCCTGGTCGCCGTGCCAGCGGCTATTGTCATCGTCATGGCCGGCCTCTTGCGCTATCCCCCGACCGAACGCAAGGCGGCCGGCGTGTCGACGGGCGAGATGTTCAAAGAGTTGCTGAAGCCGATGTTCTTCGTGCTGTTCTTCTCGATGTTCCTGACCGCGGCCTCCGAGCTCGCGCCGGGACAGTGGGTGGACTTCGCGCTGACGCGCACGGTGCACATGCCCGGCATCCTGCTGCTCGTCTACGTCAGCGTGCTCATGTTCGTGATGCGGCACTTCGCCGGTCCACTCGTGCACCGCCTGTCGCCGATCGGGCTCTTGTGGCTCTCGTGTCTGCTCGCGTCGATTGGCCTCGTGGCGCTGAGCGTCGCGAACTCGCCGATCACCGGCCTGCTCGCGGCGACCGTGTGGGGCACGGGCGTCTGCTACATGTGGCCGACGATGCTCGCGACGGCGTCGGAGCGGTTCCCGCGCGGCGGTGCGCTGCTGATGGGCCTCATGGGCACGGCGGGCATGCTGTCGATCGAGTTCGTGCTGCCGCTCATGGGCACGGTGTTCGACGCGCGCAAGATCGAGCTGGCCGGTGGCGCGGCGGCCTTCAACGCGCTCCAGCCCGGCGACGCGCTCAACCAGATCCTCGGCATGGCCGCGCAGACCTCGTTCCGCTACGTTGCCGTCCTGCCGGCCGTGCTGCTCTTGGTCTTCGGGGCCATCTGGCTTTACGATCGGCGCCGCGGCGGCTTCGAAGGCGAGAAGCTGTCCTAGAGACGCCGACGCGTCGCGCGGCGCGTCCGTGTTCGATCGAAGCGGGCCCTTTCGGGGGCCCGCTTTTTTTGTGTCTCGTGCGCGTCGGCGGCGTACGCAGATTCCGCAGGATCTCGACGCGCGCACCCTCGCAGTTTCCGCAACGTACTGCACGTCACCCGGACGCCGAGAACATGCACTTCAGCCCGATGAAATCGACATGAATTCGTAATCCGTCCGTCACCGATGACGACGGGCATTGGCCTTGCTCCATTCAGGGGCGTTGGATGAAGGAGGTCCCATGCCGTGCTTCCCTGGCAGTCGTCGTCTCGTGTGGTTCTTCGCCGCCGCGTGTGTCGTGGCGTCGATCGCGTATGTGAACGCCGCGCGCCCTGCGCAGTCGCCACCGCAAACCTCGGCCGTCGATCCCGCCCCACAACCGTGGGACGCGTTTCGCGCCGACCTCACCGTCAGCCATCGCCACGTCGATCGCGACGGCGCGCCGTGGCGCGGCAGCCGGGCCGCCGCCATGACGCTGCACGTCGAGCGCCAGCGCGACCGGTCGGGCTGGCACACCTCGATTCAGTTGCACGATGCCGCGCCGCCGCAAGTGCTCACGCCGGCGGGAATGACACGCCTCGATAGTCCCTTCCGGATCACGCGCGTCGACCTAGACGATGGCGTCGAGCCGCGGCTGTACGACCGCAACGGGCATCTCGTCCATCCGATGGACGTCGCCGCGCTGCAGCAGGCGATCGGGTTCGAGCCGGCGCGGACGGCGGCGTCGTTCCGCGCGGGTCCGGCCGACCCACGCGCGAGCAAACGGGTCGCCGCTACCCGCGCGGACTGGATCGACAGCGTCATCGCGACCCCCGATCGTCGCGACCGGCGTCGCCATGCGTTGACCGATCGGTACGGCGCGCCGGTCGGGCGTGTCGGCCGGCTCGATCGGTTCTTGGCGCGAAATGGCCGGGAAACGCACGAGATTCTGGTCGATCCGGACGCCTCGCTTCCCGTTGAAGTCAACACGCTGCACGATGGCGCGCTCGTCACGCACACGACGTTGGCGTACGCGCCGTATGCCGGCGGCGTGCTGGCACGTCGGTTGCTCCATGCCGAAGCCGCGATGCCTGACAGCACGGCTGGCGATCGGCTCGTCACCGACGTGGAGATGACGCACCTCAGCGTGGACGTGCGAGGTGTCGAATGACTCGTCTCCTTCTGACGATCGCGCTGGCCGTCGCGGGCGGGGGGTTCATGGCCGCATCCGCCGCAGCGCAGACGCCGACCGTGTTTCTGCATGGTCTGGCGAGCAGTCCGTCCACGTGGAGCGGTGCGGCCAGTCGGCTTGCCGCGCGCGTGCCCATTGCGCCGAAGATCCCGAGCCTCGGCTGGGACAACCCGTATGGCGTGCAGGCGAACCGGCTCAACGCCGATCCCGCCTATCGCAACCTTCCGTCGACCACGGTCGTGGTCGGGCACAGCAACGGCGGGATCGTGGCGCGTGAGTGGAGTCGTCTGCATGCGGTCAGCGGGATTGTCACGCTCGGATCCCCGAATGGTGGCGCACCGATCGTGCCGCACCTGCCGGACTGGATCGCGTTCAACTACGGGACGAGCGTGCTCGTGTCGGCCGTCTACAGCGCCTTCGCCGTTCCGACGGACTGGTCGGGTGTCATCTACGCCGTGGCGAGCCAGTTACAGGCCACGCAGGGGCTGAGCTCGACGGCGGTCGCGTATCTGGCCGCGAAGTTGGGGTTGCGTCTGGGCGTCCCGATTGCCACGGACATGACGCCCGGCTCGCCGTACCTTCGCGACTTGAACTCGTCCGGCAATCTTTCGCGCGAGGCTTCCCACATCCCTAACCGCGTCGGCATCACGAGCATCGCGCACAACTTCTTCGACGCCGGCTGGGCGAGGGCCGTGCTCCCCGATCAAGCGGACGACATTGCGGTCGGGCAGCACCTGACGGAAGCGGCGCTCTATGGGTGGGCCGCGAAGATCATGCTCAACTCGGAGTTCGACGACTTCGCGTCGCTCGATCAGGCCAACTCGCTGCTGAATCTCGCCGCGCACATTCACGCTATCGACCCGACGTACTGCGTGCTCATTTCCCGCATGGACTACAGCGGGTGTCTCGCCAACGACGGCCTGCTGTCGTTCGAGACGCAGGCGTATCCGAACGCGGTCAACGTGACGATTGGCCTCGACAACAACGGGCCGGCGCACATCCAGGAAACGTCGCGTTCCGATGCCGTGCTGTTCCAGGTATTTCAGAACTACATGCACGTGTCGCCGGGCGCGCCGCCGCCTCCACCGCCGCCACCCCCACCCCCGTCGCCGCCGCCGTCACAGCCACCGCCACCATCGGATCCGCCTCCGTCGGCTCCTCCGCCGGGGCAGCGTCCGCCGGCCACGGATTTCGGCGATGTGCTGTGGCCCTTCGATCGTTTGCGGGCCGACGAGATGGTGTCCTCGGGCGACGACCGATTCCATTTCCTCTATCAGCAGGACGGGAACCTTGTGCTCTACGACGAGAACTGGCGGCCGCTGTGGGACACCGGCACGTGGGGCACCGATCCTGGCTACGTCGAGCTACAGGGCGACGGCAATCTGGTGATGCACAACGCATCGGGCGCCGTCCTGTGGGACGTCGGCGTCACGGCCGGCCATCCCGACGGCTGGCTCGTCGTGCAAGACGACGGGAACGTCGTGATTTATGACGGGGACCATCGGCCTTTGTGGGCGACGAACACGGTCGAATGACGAAACCGGCGACGACGAGGTTTCGGCGCGTCGCTGGGGCGTGGGCGGTCGCGGCAGGCGTGCTTGCCGCGACCGCCGCTTTCGCTGCCGGGAGCGTGGCGCCTCGCGTGATATGGCACGTGCC
>CALFMR010000283.1 GCA_937880585.1 uncultured Acidobacteriota bacterium | reverse complement strand
GGCTCGGCCGTGGTTCTTGACGATGGGTAGAAACCGTTCCTCAGCGATTTCCGCTTAGGGCTTCCGGGCGTGGACTTCTAGGGCCACCCGTTTCTCATGCTCGCGCGCCACCGGCAGATGCAGGCGCTTCGCCAGCGCAACCTCTTCAATCAGATCACGGTCTGCGACTACCTCTTCGAGCGCGATCGCATCTACGCGTTCATGACGCTCGACGACAACGAGCTCTTCATCTATCAGCGGCTGTTCGAACTGCTCGCCCGCGACGTGCCGCTGCCCGACGTCGTCGTCTATCTCCAGGCGCCCACGGCCTCGCTCGAACGCCAGAACCGAGGACGCCGCGGCAACGACCCGCCATCGGCCGTCGACTTGGCCGAACTGAACGAGGCGTACAACCACTTCTTCTTTCACTACAGCGCGACGCCGCTGCTCGTCGTCGAGACCTCGCAGGTCGATCTCGCGTGGGGCGACGAGGCGGTCGATGAGCTCCTGCGTCAGATCGCCAGCATGGGACGCGGCACGCAGTACTTCGTGCCGCGCCTGCGTCCGTGAGCGGCGGTCGTGTCCGCATGAGCCACGTCCGGCGGTCGCTCGGATGCGCGCGCGGACTTGCCCCGGTCGGCGCGAGCCAGTAGAGTCCCGGAGTGGCTTGGTTCAAGAAGGCCCGCCGGCCGATCGCCGCGCCCGAACAAGCCAGTCGGGTGCCCGAAGGTCTGTGGGTCAAGTGTCCGTCGTGCAACAAGGCGATCTACAACAAGGATCTCCTCGCCAGCCTGTCGGTGTGTCCGCGGTGCGCGCATCACTTCCGTTTGTCGGCTGCCGATCGTCTGCGCATGCTGCTCGACGGCGGCTGGACCGAGCACGATGCGGGACTGCGCTCGACCGATCCACTCACGTTCACGGACACGAAGGCGTATCGCGATCGGTTGTCGAAGGCGATTGCCGCCACCGGCCTGAACGACGCCATCATCGTCGGCTCGGGCACGATTGAAGGACTGCCGGCGGTCGTCGCGGCGATGGAGTACAGCTTCATCGGCGGCAGCATGGGCGTGGTCGTCGGCGAGAAGATCACGCGCGCGGCCGAGCGGGCCTGCGCGGAACGCGCTGCGCTCATCGTCGTCTCGTGCTCGGGCGGGGCGCGCATGATGGAAGGCACGCTCTCGCTCATGCAGATGGCGAAGATCAGCGCTGCGCTCGGCCGGCTCGATCGTGCCGGCCTCCCCTATCTCTCCATCCTGACCGACCCGACGACGGGCGGCGTCGCGGCGAGCTTCGCGATGCTCGGCGATCTCAACATCGCCGAGCCGAAGGCGCTCATCGGCTTCGCCGGCCCGCGCGTCATCGAGCAGACGATTCGGCAGAAGCTGCCGGAAGGCTTTCAACGCAGCGAGTTCCTCCTCGAAAAGGGCTTCATCGACCTCATCGTCGATCGCCGCGAGTTGAAGGCCACCGTGGCGCGGTCCCTACGCCTGCTCGGCGTCGGCCCTCGATCCACGACGCCGCCGGCGACCGCCGTTCCCACCGGTGACGAGTCCGACGCCTGACGCGCGCGCCGCGCTCCTGTCGCTCGAGCAGATCGGCATCAAGCTCGGCCTCGACCAGATCCGGGCCCTCGTCGACGCGCTCGGCAGGCCCGATCGCGCGTTTCCCTCGATCGTCGTCGCGGGCACGAACGGCAAGGGCTCGGTCACCGCGATGCTCGAACGCGGTTTGCGCGCGGCTGGATTGCGCACGGGCCGCTACACGTCTCCACATCTGGTCGCACTCGAAGAGCGCTTCGCCATCGACGGCCGCGATATCACGACCGAGACGTTCGATGCGGCCGCCCGCCGCGTGCTGGCCGCTTCGGTCGCGCTGCCCGCGCCGCCGAGCTTCTTCGAGGCAACGACAGCGCTGGCACTCGAGGTCTTCCGCGAGGCGCGCATCGACGTGGCCGTGCTCGAAGTCGGCCTGGGCGGCCGGCTCGACGCGACGAACGTCGTCTCGTCGATGGCCGTTGCGATCACCGCCGTGGACTTCGACCACGAGGCGTTCCTCGGCCACACGATCGAGGCCATCGCGCGCGAGAAGGCGGGCGTCATCAAGCCGAACGGCCTCGTCGTCCTCGCGCCGAATCCGCCGGCGGTCGAAACGATCGTCTCCGAGACGTGCGCGACACGCGGCGCGCGTCTCCTTCGTGCCGCCCACGTCGTCATCGAGTCGACCACGATGGACGCCGGGCAGGCGGTCGTGACGATGACGACGCCGCGCCGGCGCTATGACGATTTGCGGCTGGGCCTCCGAGGCCGGCATCAGATCGACAACGCGCGAACGGCGGTCCGGCTGCTCGAGGCGCTCGATGGGACGGGCAGGTTCGCGATTGACGAGGCCGCGATCCGAACGGCGGTCGAGGACGTCATCTGGCCGGGCCGGCTCGACCTCGTGCGAAGTGCCGCGGGCGAGATTCTGATCGACGGCGCGCACAATCCGGCTGGCGCCCGCGCGCTCGCGGCCTACGTGATCGAGACGTACGGGCGGCGTTTACCGTTCGTCGTCGCGATCATGCACGACAAGCAGATCGACACGATCCTGACGGCGCTCGCACCAGCCGCGTCATGCTTCGTCTGTACGGCGCCGGAGACGCCGCGGGCCGCGCGACCGGACGAGCTCGCGCTCGCAGCAACACGCGTCGCGCCGGACGTCGCCGTGTCGACCGCGGCCGATCCGATGACCGCCATCGATCGCGCCGCAGCGGCGGGATCGCCGGTCGTCGTCGCGGGATCGCTTTATCTCGCGGGCGACGTGCGTGCGCATGTCTCGTGATAGGCTTCGAGCGGTGCCGGCCGGCGCCGCGCCCGTTTCGTTCGGTCGAGGGGTCATGCTTCGGTCACTCTTCGTTGCCGGCGCCGCGCTCGCCGTCATACTCGCCCTCGCGCCCGACGCGCGCGCGCAGGACAATCCCTTTTCCGATTGCAGTTCGACCGACTACGCGCGGTCCCTCAGCTCGATCCCGGCTCCCATTCCCGATCGTCCCGGCGCCAAGCGATGGACGCTCACGGGCACCATGGCGCTGCCGGTCGTCATCACATGCACCGACACGGTGCTTCAGGAAACGCAGATCGTCTACGACGACGACACGCGCGACATCCACGCGACGGGCAACGTCGTCCTGCAGCAGGCCGACTTCACCGTGTTCGCCGACCACGCGGACATGAACGGGAAGACGCGGCTCGGCAGGTTCTACACGGCCTCGGGCTTTGCGCGCATCGGCGACCAGCCCGCGAAGAAGAGACCGATGGGGACGCTCGAATCGGACTTCAAGTTCCACGCCAGATCGGAA
>CALFMR010000282.1 GCA_937880585.1 uncultured Acidobacteriota bacterium | reverse complement strand
TTGTGCAATCGCAGGAGCCCTTCATGTCCAGATCACGCGCATTCATCGTCCGTTTGTCCTGTCTCGCCGCGCTGGCCGCGGCGTCCGTCCTGCCTCTCGCCGCGCAGTCGACGGTAACGCTGGCTCCGGATCTCAGCAGTCCGGCGCATCTGTCCGACTGGACGGTCGACGGCTCGGGGGCGTGGAAGATCGCGGACGGCGCGCTCGTGCTATTCAAGGCGGGAATCCCAGGCGGTCCGATTCGGCGGCCGGCGGGGCTCGCGATTCTGAAGTCGGACCCTCTCACGCGCGTGACGGTGACCGCCGAGATCAAGTCGGACGCGCCGGTCAACCTGCCCGTCCGCGATGTCGACGTCGTCGTCGGCTATCAGTCGCCGAGCCGCTTCTACTACATCCACCTCGCGGGCATCACGAACGACGTCCACAATGGCATCTTCGTCGTCGCCGACGCCGACCGCCGTCGTCTGGACGACCAGACCGCAAAGCCGCAGATGAAGGACCAGGCGTGGCACCAGGTGCGTATCGAGCGTGATCCGTCGACGGGCACGATCGACGTTTTCATGAACGGCGGGACGACGCCGGTGCTGCATGCCGTCGACAAGACCCTCACCTCCGGCCGCATCGGCTTTGGCTCCTTCGACGAGACCGGTCTCTTCCGCCACATCGTCGTCAAGGGCGAGAAGTAGCGAGGAGCTATTTCCGTTCGAGGAATGTGATGCGCCGCTCGTGATCGTCGAGCCGGCGGACGAACCGCCGGTCCGTCGCATCGGACAAGGCGATGTGCTGGGTAAGCGTGTCCCGCAGCGCCTTGTCCTCCGCCTGCATTTCGGGCCGTAGGGTATGGTGTTCCCCAAT
The DNA here is from genome assembly GCA_937880585.1 of uncultured Acidobacteriota bacterium. Taxonomy (GTDB): domain Bacteria; phylum Acidobacteriota; class Vicinamibacteria; order Vicinamibacterales; family SCN-69-37; genus CALFMR01. The sequence goes on along the minus strand of CALFMR010000282.1, from coordinate 1,713 downwards.
CGCGCGAATCCTGTCGATCACATCCTCGTGCAGCACGAGCATGTGCCGGTGAAGATCCTCGAGACGCTCCGCCACGGTGGAAACATCGGCGGCTAGGCGGTCGACCTTCTGCTCGACCTGGTCAAGCTTCTGTTCGACGCGATCGAGTCGCTGTTCGACGCGGTCGAGCCGCTGTTCGACGTGGTTGAGCCGCTGTTCGACGTGGTCGAGCCGCTGTTCGACGCGGTCGAGCCGCTGTTCGACGCGGTCGAGCCGCTGTTCGACCTGGACAAACCGTTCTTCAGACATCCCACGCTCCTTGCGGAGGACGACGACGATAGCATCGTCGGCCGGCGGATGCGATGAGCAAACGGTGTGCCCGGTGGCCGATGCTCCGGCCGTCATCCAGACCGGCTCGACGGCTGTGGGATCATGGAAGAAACGGAGGCGCAACCGATGGTCCTCACGTGCCGATCCTGCGGAAAGAAGAATCGTGTCGACGCGGCGAATCTTGCGAAGAGCGTGCGCTGCGGCGCCTGCCAGACCGCGCTGACGCCGATCGCCGAGCCCATCAATGCGGACGCGGCGCTGTTCGACGAGATCCGCGAGCACGCGACGCTGCCGGTGCTCGTCGACTTCTGGGCGGAGTGGTGCGGCCCGTGCCGCCGCGCGGCGCCCGAAGTGCATCGCACGGCCGAGACAATGGCCGGACGCGCGCTCGTCGTGAAGGTCGACACCGAGGCCCATCCCGACATCGCCACGCGCTATCAGGTCCAGAGCATCCCGAATTTCGTCGTGCTGTCAGGCGGTCGCGTCGTCTTTCAGCAGCCGGGCCTCGTGGACGCGACGACGATGACGCGGTGGTTGGAATCGGCGGCCGAAGCGGGTTCGGCAGCTCCCCGAGCCTGAAGGCCTGAAGGGGCGTGTCCCTGCGCCTGAAGGCCCAGGGCGCCCCGATCCGTCCCCCGAGCCTGAAGGCTCGGGGCTCCACGGAAGAGCCACCGTGCCCGCAAGTCCGGGCTTGTGGAGCCCTGGGCCTTCAGGCCCAGGGAGAACCATTTACGGCTTCCGCACCGCCGCGATCGCCTTGCTGACGATGTCCGTCCAGATGTCGTACCCCGCCGGACTCAGGTGCAGTCCGTCGCTCGCCAGAAGTTCCGCGCGCGGCTTGCCGTCGGCGCCGAACATCGGCGGCACGGTGTCGACGTAGTGCAGGTGCGGCGTCGACTCGCAATACTTCTGGATGAGCGCGTTCGCGTCCCGCATCTCCGGCCAGAGCGCCCAACGCAGCGTGCTCGGCTTGATGCTGATGAACAGGATCTCCGTGTCCGGCTTCGCGGCCAGGACGCGCTTCACGAAGCTCTGGAAATCGCCGAGCACCTGCGTCGGCGTCTTCTTGTCGTTGATGTCGTTGTCGCCCGCGTAGAAGACGATGACGTCCGCGCGGTACTTCAGCGTCGTTTCCTGAATGTAGTGATTGACGTCGGAGATTTCCGAGCCGCCGAAGCCGCGGTTGATGATCGGCAGATTCGAAAACCGCTCGGCCGTCGTCCACATGCGAATCGTCGAACTGCCGACGAAGAGGATCGCGTGCGCCGGCGTGCTGTTCTTCGCGTCCCACGCCTCGAACGCGTGAATCTCGGACGCAAAGCGGGCCGGATCCGGATTGGGCGCCTGCGCCACAGCCATACGCGCGACGCTCGCAACTGCCAACGCCATCGCCGCGATGGCCAT
>CALFMR010000281.1 GCA_937880585.1 uncultured Acidobacteriota bacterium | reverse complement strand
ATCGCCGGCCTCGACCTGCTCGGCTGGGTCGCGACGACGTCGGTCTGGGTCGACGTCTCGACGGCGCTGGGAACGGCCTCGAAGGCCTACGCGTCGCTCGGCGGATTCGGCGCGCTCGTCGTGACCTACGTCGTGTTGCTCGCCGTTCTCAGCGTCGCCTCGATGGCGCTCGGCAGCCGCCCGGGGCGTTTCGCGCTCGCCTTCACCGCTGTCTTCTGGATCGCGTACGCGAGCTGGACCATCGGCAGCAATGCGCACTTCGCCGCGGTGACCGACGCCGAACTGCGGAAGTTCGGCATCTCGTGGTCGCTGAAGCTGACCAACGAAGGCGGCTACATCGTCGCGCTCATCATCGGGCTCATCGTGGCGAATTTCCTGCCACGGTTCGGCGAGGCGATTCGCGAGGCCGTGCGGCCCGAGCTCTACATCAAGATTGCGATCGTGCTGCTCGGCGGCGTGTTCGCCGTCACGGCGGCGGGCAAGCTCGGGTTCACGTCCGCGCTGCTCTTGCGCGGCATCGCGGCGATCATTGAGGCGTACCTCATCTACTGGGCCGTCATCTATTACGTCGCGCGCAAGTGGTTCGGCTTCAACCGCGAGTTCGCCGTGCCGCTGGCGTCCGGCATCTCGATCTGCGGCGTCTCGGCGGCCATCGCGACGGGCGCTGCCATTCGCGCTCGACCGATCGTCCCGGTACTGGTGTCGTCGCTCGTCGTCGTGTTCGCGGTCGTCGAAGTGCTCGTGCTGCCGTTCCTCGCGCAGACGTTTCTGTCGCACGAGCCGCTCGTGGCGGGTGCGTGGCTCGGCCTGGCGGTCAAGACGGACGGCGCCGCGGTGGCGGCGGGCGGCATGAGTGAAGCGCTGATCCTCGCGAGGAACGCCGCGGAAGGCGTCAACTACGAGCCGAACTGGATCGTCGGGACGACGACGACCGTCAAGGTGTTCATCGACGTGTTCATCGGTATCTGGGCGTTCGTGCTCAGCTACATCTGGACGAATTACATCAACGAAGGCGAGCCGAACAAGGCAAAGGCCTCCGAGATCTGGGCGCGCTTCCCGAAGTTCATCATCGGGTTCGTCATCACGTTCGCGGCGGGCCTGCTGCTGGCGCTGGCCACGCCGGCTGACATCGCCGCCCGCGTTCCGGCCGCGATCGGCGAGACGAACGCCTTCCGGCTGATCTTCTTCGTGCTGACGTTCTTCTCGATTGGCGTCCTGTCCGAGTTCAAACGGCTCTGGCAGGAGGGCCTCGGCAAGCTCGCCGCCGTCTACGTCGTCAGTCTGTTCGGCTTCGTGATCTGGGTGGGACTGCTGATCTCATGGCTGTTCTTCGCCGGCGTCCGTCCGCCGCTCGCGAGCTGAGCACGGACGTCAGAAGTTCGAAGCCAGAAGCCAGAAGTGAGCTAGGAGAAGGTCATGCCGCAGCCGACTATCAAGGATGAGCTCGACAAGGCCGAGTACGAGCCTCTGCTGCCGATCGAGAAGAAGCTGATCGTGTGGAGTCTCGTCCTCGGCGTCGTCTTGCTCGTCGTGCTCGCGTTCCTCAATCGGCTGTTTCCGCCGACGCTCTGACGGGACGCTCAGAGGTTCAGGTTCTTTCTCGCCCATTCGAGCGAGACCTGGTTGTTCCGATCTTCAAGCGCGAGGTGCGCCTCGGCCGACAGGCCCGTCGTCTTCGGCAGCGGCGCCTTCGGCGGATTGTCGCGGACGAGCTTCAGCACGTGCGCGACGTCGCGGCCCGGAAGCGGGCTGTAGGTGTCGTCGAACGTCACCCAGTACTTGTCGGTGAAGATCGGGATCTTCAGCGGATCGCGCGTGATCATCTCGAGGTCGAACGGCATGTTCGCATCCTTCTGCCGGAGCTTGGCCACCATGCCGCGGATGTCGAGGAACCCGTCACCGAGCGGCACCTCCGACAGGAGGAAGCCGTCTTCGTACGGGGCGACGGCCATGTCCTTGATGTGGCACATGTGCACGAGCGGCAGGAGATTGTCGAGCGTCTCCATCGGATCCTCGCAGAGCGAGATGTTGTTCCCGAAGTCGAAGAGCACGCCGACGTACTCGCTGCCGAGTCCCTTCAGCCACGCGGCCTGTTCGGCCGACCGCCAGCCTTTGTGGTTCTCGAGCGCGAGCGCGATCTTGTGCTTGCGCAGCACCGGCTCCGCGCGCGCGACCATCGCCTTGTTCTCCTCGAAGCTCGCCTTGAACGCGTCGAACGTGTCGAACGCCTCGTAACGCCGCTGCGTGAGCGCGGCGCGCAGGCCGATGGCGCCGACGTCCTTCGACGCTTTGACGAGCGCGTCGTAGCGCGGCACGTCGGCGTCGGTCTTCGGCAGCGGGAAGTCGAAGACGACGCGCATGCGGTAGGCGTCGAGCTTCTTGCGGAGCGCGGCAATCTCGGCCGGATCGGTCGGCGGCTCGCGCGTCTCGGCGCCGCCGTAGCCCATCCGGTAGCAGTAGTCGATCCAGTCGACGGGTGGAGTTGCCGCGCGGTTGGCGCGCGTGCGCGAGCCGAAGCCCGCGGCCGACGCGCCGAGCCCGAGCGGTCCGCGCGGATTGGCTGTCGCCGGCGCCGCGCCGGCCTGTGCCGCGGCCGCGATCGACGGTCGCGCGAGCAGAGGAGAGGCCATGGCCGCCGAGGCGGCCGTCTTCAGGAGTTCCCGACGGGTGATCATGACCGGGAGTTGTGACGCAAACGGGCGGCGATTGCAAGCGCGGCAGGCGAAGGCGCGAAGATCGCGAGGGGTGGATGGAGGCTTCACGCGAAGACGCGAAGATCGCGAAGGACAGAGGCAGTCCGAAGCCGCGCGCTAAGAAACTAAAGATGACACCGCGAGCCCCCGAGCGTAGCGAGGGCGGCGAAGCGCGTAGCGCTGGGGCCCCAGCGCCTTGCAAAAAAAAGATGACTCACGAGCGTTGTGAGGGCGCCGAAGCGCGTGGGCGCGGGGGTGGGGCCCCGCGCACCGCAAAAAAGATGACAATAGGCCATGACCTTGACCGATGTGGCTCGTGCCGCCGCCCGCATGCCCGGACGTCGCATCCTCTTGACGTCCGGTCTCGCCGCCGCGCTGCTCGCCACGCCGTCGGCCGTGCTCGTGGGCACGGCGCAAGTCGCGTCGCAGACGCCGATGCTCGGCAAGACCGTGACGCTCGATCCGGCCGCGGCGGCGAGCGAGGCGGCGAAGATTCGTAGCGAGACGAACGCCGAGGTCGCCGACGGACTCGTGCTGACCGTCTGGGCGCCGCCCGAGCTCGTCGCCGATCCGTTCGGCATCGATCTCGACAGCCGAGGCGTCGCCTTCGTCGGCGCGTCGCCGCGGTCTGGCCAGTTGCTCGACATCCGCGGTCACGCCGACTGGGTGCCAGAGGTCCACACGCTGCACAGCACCGACGATCTGCGCGCGTTCTTCAAGCGCGTCATGGCGCCCGAGAAGAGCGACCAGAACACGTGTCTGCCCGACTACAACCACGACGGCGTCCGTGACTGGCACGATCTCAGCGTCATCAAGGAGCGCATCTACCGGATCGAAGACACGAATCACGACGGCGTCGCCGATCGGTCACGCGTCGTCTTCGAAGGCTTCAACGAGGACGTGGCGAGCGACATCCTCGGCAGCATCCTTCTGCACGACGGCGACATCTACGCGACGGCCGCGCCGAACCTGTGGCGGCTGCACGACAGCGACGGCGACGGCGTCTTCGACCAGAAGACGTCGCTCAGCGAGGGCTATTCGATTCATCCCGCGTTTTCCGGCCACGACATGTCGGCGTTGACGCTCGGCCCCGACGGCCGCATCTACTGGAAGATCGGCGACATCGGCATGAACGTCGTCGACCAGACCGGGCGGCGGTGGGTGAACGACAACCGCGGCGCGGTGATGCGCGCTGACCCGGACGGCAGCCACTTCGAGGTCTTCGCGACCGGCATCCGCAACACGCAGGAGATTGCCTTCGATGCGCACGGCAATCTCGTCAGCGTCGACAACGACGGCGACTATCCCGGCGAGACCGAGCGCGTCGTCTACATCACGGAAGGATCGGACGCGGGCTGGCGCTCGACGTGGCAGTACGGCAAATACACGGACGAGACGAACAACCGCTACAACGTCTGGATGGACGAAGGGATGTTCAAGCCGCGCTTCGACGGTCAGGCGGCCTACATCGTGCCGCCCATCGCGTCCTACCATCCCGGGCCGTCGGGCTTCGCGTTCAATCCAGGCACGGCACTCGACGCCCGCTGGCACGACTACTTTTTCGTCACGAGCTTCACAGGCAGCGCGAGCAACGCGCGTGTGTACGCGTTCCAGTTGAAGCCGGATGGCGCGGGCTTCGATTTGTCGAACGACACGCAGATCCTGCAGGGCGTTCTGAGCCCCGGCATGCGCATCGGGCCGGACGGCGCGATCTATCTGACCGACTGGATCAGCGGCTGGGGCGCGAACGATCAGGGCCGCGTCTGGAAGCTCGACTCGAAGACTGGCACCGGCGATCCGGCGCGCGCCGAGGTGCAGACGCTGCTCCAGGCGAACTTCGCGTCGAAGTCCGCCGCCGACCTGCGCACGCTCCTCGGCCACGCCGACATGCGCGTGCGCGAGAAGGCGCAGTTCGCGCTCGTCGCGAAGAACGACGCGACGACGCTCGCCGATGCCGCCGATCACGACACGAATCAGCTCGCGCGCATCCATGGCATGTGGGGGATGGGTCAACTCGCGCGTAAGGACCCGGCGCGCGCGGCGTCGCTCGTACCGCTGCTCGTGGATCAGGATCCGGAGATTCGCGCGCAGGCGGCCAAGCTCCTCGGCGACGTCCGCGACCACGATGCGATGTCGGCGCTCCTGCCGCTTCTCACTGATGCGGCTCCGCGGCCGCGGTTCTTCGCCGCCGAGGCGCTCGGGCGGATCGGCGATCGCGCCGCCATCCAGCCGATCGTGACGATGCTCGCCGACAACAACGATCGCGACGTCTATTTGCGAAGCGCGGGCATCGTGGCGCTCGCGAACATCGGCGACGGTGCGGCGGTGGCGGCGCTCGCCTCGCATCCGTCTCGTGCGGTGCGTCTGGCGGCCGTGGTCGTGCTGCGGCGTCTGCACGATGCGCATGTCGCCGATTTCCTCGACGACACCGATGCCGCCGTGGCCACTGAAGCGGCGCGCGCGACGAACGACGACCGCGGCATCGCCGGCGCGGTGCCGGCGCTGGCACGCGCGCTCACGAGCACGAAGGTCACGACCGAGGCATTCCTGCGGCGGGCCATCAGCGCCAATTCGCGGCTCGGCGACGACGCGTCGGCCGCGCGGCTGGCCGATTTCGCGCGGCGACCGGACACCGATCCAGCCGTTCGCGAAGAGGCGATTCGCGCGCTCGGCGTCTGGCTGACGCCGTCGCGTTTCGACCGCGTCGACGGCGCGGAGCTCGGCGACGCCCTTTCGAGCCAGCGCGATGCCGCGGGTGCGCGTGCGGCGATGGGATCGCTCGTCAGCCTGCTCGAGGCGAACGACACGGCGGTGACGGTCAAGGTCGCCGTCATCGACGGCGCGGCACGGCTCGGTGTGAAGGACGCCGTGCCCGCCATCCTGGCGCGGCTGCGCGGCGACACCGCGTCGCCCGTGCGCGTCGCGGCCCTCCGCGCGATCCAGACGCTCGATCCGGCCGGCGTCGACGCCGCCGTGCAGGTCGCGCTCGCGAGCACCGATCCTCAGTTGCGCATGGCGGCCATCGGCACCATGGCGTCCATGCCGCTGCCGGCGGCCGAGAAGGTCGATCACTTGTCGTCGGTCATCACGAGCGGCTCGGTGGGCGAGCAGCAGGCCGCGCTCGCCGCGCTCGGCCAGGTCAAGGGATCGGAAGCCGAAGCGGCGCTCAACCACCTGCTCGACCAGGTCTCCGCGCACGCGGTCGCGCCCGACATCGAGCTCGATGTGTTCGAGGCCGCGCGCACGAACGGTGCGGCGTCACTCGCCGCGAAGCTCGACACGATGCGCGTCGGCCGCACGCTCGAACATCTGGCAACCGTGTTTCCCGAGGCGCTGCTGCACGGCGGCGATCGGCAGGCGGGGCTTCGTGTCGTGACCACGAATCCGGCGGCGCAGTGCGGCCGCTGCCACACGGTCGGTGACTCGACCGCCGGCGTCGGACCGAATCTTTCGCACATCGGCACGACGCTGCCGCGCGAGACCCTGCTGCAGGCGCTCATCGATCCAAGCGCGCGCATCGCGCCCGGCTACG
>CALFMR010000280.1 GCA_937880585.1 uncultured Acidobacteriota bacterium | reverse complement strand
AGCGCATGAAACAGGAATGCACGCTCGTGAAGAAGCCTTGAGCACGCCTTCGACGCTGCGTGACGAACGAGCGCGAAGCGCGAGTCAGCGCGGCAGCTTCGCGCGCCAGTCGGTGTCGATCGTGAACGGCGCCGGGCCCTCCTGACGGAGCACGGTGTTCATCAGGAAGCGCTGGCCGTCCGCCGCGACGTCCCACGCCCAGCCGCCCACGTCGCCGCCCAAAGCCTGCAAAGGAGGGAGCTTGAACAGCGGCACCGGCGTCCCCACTTTGAGCGTCGTGCCGAGGGTGACCGGCACCTCCATCAGCTCGTCGTCGGCCGAGAGGTAGTAGAGCGACCGGCCATCGCGCGCCCAGCGAGGATACGTGCCGCCCGTCGTGGAGACGAGCGTGGCCGGCACCGCCGCGGCATCCGGGAACGGTGACACGTAGATCTCGAACCGCGCGGACTGGTTGGACTGGTACGCGACCCAGCGCCCGTCGGGTGAGAACTTGGCGTTGGCCTCGGTGAACGGCGTCGCGAGGTACTTCGCCGGCTTTCCGCTGCCGTCCATCGGCAGCACCCAGAGGTCCCAGTTGGGCTTCTCGGCCGACGTCTGGTACTGGTCGTACAGCAAATACCGTCCGTCACTCGACCAGTCCAGCGGATCTTTACGGTCACCGTTCTCGAGGAGCGCCGCTTCCTGTCCGGACACGCCAGCGGGCGTTCGATACAAATCGAAGCTGCCCTTGCGATCGGATCCGAAGGCGATCTGTTTGCCGTCCGGCGACCAGACGGGATAGGACTCATTGCCCGGATCGGTCGTCAGCCGCGCGGCTGCGCCTCGGGCGATGTCGATGAACCACAGATCCTGGCCGACGGCGTCCCCGCGGAACGCGGCCACGCGCGATCCATCGGGTGAGAGCGCCAGCTCTCCGTAGTTTTGTGGATCGCCGACCGTGCCGGCCGCGTGCCCTGTGCGATCGAACCAGGCCAGCGTGCTGCGGGCCAGCCCCTGCGGCGACCCCGTACTCGTTCCAATTCGGTACACCAACACGCCGGTATCAGAGAGGCTGAAAAGGGCCAAACCCTTTTGGGCGAGTTCGACGTTGTCGACAACGGGTGACGGATCCCCGTCGAGGCGCAGGCTGCCGGCGTCGAATCGCTGCGCCACGAGCGTCTGGTCGCGGGGCCAGAGCAGGAAGCCCGGGTACTGGCCCTCCGGAGCGACGTAGTGGGCCATCACGTCATCCGGCAGGACGCGGGTCTCCTCGGCTGGCGCGTCGATCGAGCTGATGTACGTCCCTCCGACGCGCTCGTCAGCGCTCAGCGTGTAGAACAGGAAGTGACGACCGTCCGGCAGGAACTGCGGAGCGCCAATCGCCCGCTCGCTGCGAGCCGCGTCCGGCACGCGCAGCGGCTGCAGCGCGCCGCCAGACGCGGAGGCGGAGAACAATCCGGCGCGCGTGCCGAGCACGATGGTGCCGCCCTGGCTCCAGGACGCGCCCAAACACGCTCCTGCCACGCTGGTCAGCGTCCTCGACGATCCGCCCACCATCGCGGTACGGCGAAGCTTTCCGTCCTGAAAGAACGCCACCGACTGGCTGTCCGGCGACCAGAACGGACAGGCGGCGCCCTTCGTCCCGGACAGGCTCCACGCGGTCGTCGAATCGAGCCGCCGCACCCACAAGGACGCGTCCTGACCGGTCTCGGCCACAAACGCAATGGCGCGGCCGTCGGGCGAGACGACAGGCGCCCGGCCAAGACCCGCGCCGAACTGCGTGCCGTCAGGCGGCAGCAGCTCGAATTCGACCGCGTGCGGAGACGGCACACGCGCGCGCTGCCAGAGAAACGCGAATGTGCCGGCCGACGCAACGGCCGCCACGAACGCGCCGGCAAGGGCCCACGCCCGCCATCCAGCCCGTGCGCGTGAAGGAGGCGCATCGATGGCTGACGCTGGCTCGCCGATGAGATCCCACACGTCGCCGATATCGCGCAGCCGCTTCTTCGGATCCTTCTCGAAGCAGCGCGCGAGCGCTCGGCGGACGACGGGCGGAACGACGGCGAGGTCGGGCTGTTCCTTGACCACCGAGGCGAGCGTCTCGGTGATGTCCTCGCCGGAAAACGCGCGCCGGCCCGTGAGCATCTCGTACAGCACGCACCCGAACGCCCAGATGTCGGCCCGCTTGTCCACCGGCCGGCCGCGCGCTTGCTCGGGGGACATGTAGGCGGCGGTGCCGAGAATCATGCCGATCTCGGTCATCGCGGGTGACGTGATCGTCGGCGAGTTGGCCGCGTCGCCCGAAGCCGCCGTGGACTCGATGGTCTTCGCCAGACCGAAATCGAGCACCTTCACCGTGCCAACGTCATCGGCGACATGTGGCGCCGAACGTGCCGGCGCGCGCTCGCCGGCGGAGCCGTGCGTGGACACCGGGTCCCACGCGTCCTTGAGCTTGATGTTCGCGGGCTTCAGGTCGCGATGGACGATGCCCTGTTCGTGCGCGGCCGCAAGCGCGGCGGCGATCTGGCGCGCGATGGCGAGCGCCTCGTCGAGCGGAATCGGTCCGCGCGCGATGCGATCGGCGAGCGTCGGCCCCTCGATGAGCTCCATGGCAAGGGCCGTGACGCCGCCGGCGCGTTCGACGCCGTAGATGGCGGCGATGTTCGGATGGTTCAGTGCCGCGAGGATCTTCGCTTCACGGTCGAAGCGCGCGAGCCGCTCGGGATCGGCGGCGACCGACGCCGGCAGGACTTTGATCGCGACTTGTCGTGCGAGGTTCGTGTCAGTGGCGCGATAGACCTCGCCCATCCCGCCGGCACCGAGCGGGGCCAGGATCTGATAGGGGCCAATCCTCGTGCCGACAACGGCCGACGATCCGCCGGCACCGCTCACGGCGTCACGTTGGTCACCGGCTGGTGCTCGGTGCTCTTGATGAAGGCTTCGATGTCCGCGGTGAGGCTCTTGGCCGAGGCCTGATTGAGGTACGCCATGTGTACGCTCTCGTAGTACTTGAACGACACACGGTCCCGGTACGTCTGGTCGTAACCCAGATGGTTGAACGTGTACTCGGCGTTGGCGAACGGCGTCGCCATGTCGTAGTAGCCGGCGCAGACGAGCACGTGGAGGTACGGGTTCTCCGCCATGGCCTCGCGCAGATCGGGAGACGTGCTCGGATAGCCTGGCCGGAAATTGCCACCGCCGACACCCGTGTAATCCCACTGGCCGGCGTGGCCGATGATGTAGTACTGCAGGTCGCTCGTGTAGCCGAGGTCATCGTGCAGGTACCGCATGTATGCCGACATGAACGCGCCGGTCGGCGCGACGTCGGACGGGTCGTAGTCCTGCTGCTGACTCGACGCGTTGCCGTTCAGGCCGATCATGCGGCTGTCGTACCGGCCGACCGTCTCGCGATCGCTCCGCAGAAGCTCGGTGCGGAACACGCCCGGCCGGATCCGGAGGTTCGTGTTCAGGATGAATTGCGGTGACAACCCCGTCAGCCGCGCGAGCCGCTGCGCGGCCGCCGTCTGCTCCGCGGACGACAGCGTGTTCCCCTTCGCCAGCGCCGCCATGTAGTCACCGAACGCGTAGGTCCGCGCCTCCTGCACGACAGCCGTCAGCGGCTTCGCCTGCAGATCCTGCGGCAGTTTCTTGTGATACCACGCCGTCGCGGTGAACGTCGGGAGGAACATTTCGTACGGCAGGTCGTTCGACGGGGCCGCGTCCAGGTTCGCCTCGTCGAGCACCGTGCCGAGCAGCATGATGCCGTTGAGCGCGATGCCTTCGTCGCTCTGCAGCTCGGCCGCGAGTCCCGCCGACCGGAACGTGCCGTAGCTTTCGCCGAAGAGATACTTCGGCGACTGCCAGCGATGATACTTGTCGAGATAGCGTCGGATGAACTGCGCGAACATCGCGATGTCGTTCCGCGCGCCGGTGAAGTCGGTCGCCTTGACGCCCGGCGCCGGCCGCGAGTAGCCGGTCATCATCGCGTCGACCTGCACGAGATCCGTCACGTCGAGCGGCGAATTCGGATTGTCGACCAGGTTGTACGGCGGCGCGGGCTGCGCGCCGTTCGGTCCCATCTCGGGATGCTTCGGACTCATGACGCCCATGCTCAGCCAGAGCGATGATGACCCGGGGCCGCCGTTGAAGAAGAAGGTGACCGGACGCGTCGTGGCGTCCGCGTCGTCGCGCGTATAGGCGACGTAGAACACCGTGCCCGTCGGCTTCCCGTCGTCGTTGCGCAGGACCATCGTGCCGGCGTTCGCGGTGTAGACGATCGATGTGCCGTGGATGGTCGCCGTGTGATGCGTCGTCGAGACTTTCTCGACCGCGGGCACGCCGGGCTTCGCCTCGTCCTCGGCCGTCGCGCCGGAGGCACCGCCGCGGCCGGGACC
>CALFMR010000279.1 GCA_937880585.1 uncultured Acidobacteriota bacterium | reverse complement strand
AGCGCAAAGGCCGCCGAGGGGGCGGTGGGGGTCAACAGAGCGTCGACCTTCTGGATGGCCTGGTCGACGTCGTCGGCGATGCGCCGGCGGACCTTCCGGGCCTTCCGGTCGTAGGCGTCGTACTCGCCGTCATCGTGGCCCTGCACGTCTTCGCCGCGCCGCTCATGACCTCTCTGGGCGAAACCATCCACGGCCGCTGACGGTCATCGCCAGGCTCACGTGTGGCCATGAGAGATCTCCGTCAGGCCTGGCGTTCCGTGCGGTCGACGCCGCTCCTTTCGACGATCGTCATCGTGTCGCTCGCCATTGGCATCGGTGCCAACACCGTCGTGTTCTCGTGGCTGCAGATCGTCCGATGGAGGCCACTGCCGGGCGTCTCCGGCGTATCGGCGTTTTACACGATCGAATCTCTCACCGACGAGGGCGTGTCCGTCGACTCCTCATGGCTGGATTTTCGTGATCTACAACGCCAGCTGACCTCGGTCGAGTGGCTCGAAGCGTTCCGCATGGTCCCGCTGACGGTTGGGGCGGCCCCAGACGTCAGCCGCGCGGCTGGCTTGCTCGTGTCGGGCGGCTATTTCCGAGCGCTCGGGTTGAAGGCTGCCGCCGGACGGCTGCTCGACGAAGACGATGCTGCGGTGCCGGGCGAGCAGCCTGTCGTCGTGATTTCGTACGACTATTGGCACTCGCACTTCGGCGGATCGACGACCGTGGTCGGCCGGCCTCTGCGCGTCAATGACGTCGTCTTCACGATTGTCGGCGTGACGCCACGCCGGTTCCAAGGCACGACGCTGGGATTGGCGTTCGACCTGTGGATCCCGGCAACGATGGCGCCCGTCGTCATCAAAGGATCTCGCGAGATCGACGACCGCGGGCAGCGCGGATACGTCGTCTTCGGTCGCCTGCGAACGACGACGTCGCAGGTCGTGGCCCAACAGGATCTCGATCGCGCCATGCACGACCTCGCTGTCGCGTATCCACGGACCAACCGGACCATCGGCGCGGAGCTCACGCCGTTCACGAACCCGCCGCGCGGACCGCTGCGCATGGTCAACAGCGCGCTCGTGTTTCTCCAGGGTCTGATGCTGCTCGTCCTCGTGGCGGTCTGTAGCAACGTTGCAAGCCTCGTCGTCGCCAAAGTCACTGCGCGCCAGCGGGAATTCGGCATACGGCTGGCGCTTGGCGCGTCCCGCACGCGCGCCGCGCGGCTCGTGCTGGCGGAGGCCGGGCTGCTCGCCCTGGGCGGCACCGTCGGCGGCGTACTTCTGGCATTGTGGGGCGTCGCGACGCTCCAGGTCGGACAACTGGCGATCGCGATCCCCGTCCGATTTCAGACGGACGTCGATGCCTGGGGACTGACGGCGGCCGCGATCGCCGGAGCTCTTGCGACGTTACTCATCGCGGGCGCGCCGATTTGGTTTCTCCTTCGGCTGCAGCCGCAACACCTCGTCCGCCAAGGCGGACGCGAGGCGAGGCGGGGCACGGGGCGGCAGACATTGATGGGCCTACAAGTCGCGCTGGCCTCGCTCGTACTCGCGACGGCCGCGCTGTTCGTCGGGCGATTTCAGGAGACGCGGGACCTCGATCCCGGCTTCAAGGCGGACGGCGTCCTCCTGGCCGCGTACGATCTCACCGGCCGCGGCATGGACGCCAATCGGAATCGGACGTTCGCCGCGCGCGCGCTCGATGCCGTTCGCGCCATGCCGGGCGTCACGGCGGCGGCGCTGGCGACATCGGTGCCGCTCGACATCCACGGCCTGCCCTCTCGATCGTTCACGATCGATGGCCGCACGCGGGCCGATGGCGGGACCGACCGCTCGCTCGCCAATGTGGTGAGCGACGGGTATCTCGCCACGATGGGCATCACGCTGCTGCGGGGACGCGACGTCAGTTCGCTCGACGACGGCGCGTCGGCTGAAGCGATCGTCAATCAGGCCTTCGTCGATCGCTATCTCTCGGGCGAGGCCGTGCTCGGACGCCGCCGCG
>CALFMR010000278.1 GCA_937880585.1 uncultured Acidobacteriota bacterium | reverse complement strand
ACGTCGTAGTCCCACAGATTGTGATGCACGACCTGGAAGCCCCACACGAAGTCGCCGGTCGAGGCTTTCAGCGCGACAACGGAGTTCGCCCACTTGTCGTCGCCTGGCCGCGTGCCGCCGTAGTAATCAGGACTCGCGCTGCCGGTCGGGATGAACACCAGGTCGCGCGCGGGGTCGGCCGCGAACGTCGACCATGCGTTGGCGGCGCCCGTGCGGACCTGTTGTGCACCAGCCCATGGAATCGGATCCCACGTCCAGCGCAACGTGCCCGTGCGCGCATCGAACGCGCGTACCACGCCGCGCGGCATGTCGACGGCGCCGTTGTCGCCGACAGACGCGCCAATGACGACGCGGTCGCCGACGATGGTCGGCGCCGATGTCACCTGATAGTCGTTGCGGAATTCCCGAGCGTGGTCGACCCCTTGCGTCAGATCGAGGCTGCCCGCGTCGCCGAAGCCCGCGCAGGGCGTTCCGGTCTTGCCGTCGAGGCTGATGAGCCGCGCATCGATGGTGCCTTCGAAGATGCGCAGCCGGCACGGCGTGCCGCTGGCGGCCTGTGGATCGATCCATGCCGCGACGCCGCGCGACGTGACTTCGGAATAGTCGTGAGACCGATCGACTTTCGGATCGTAGGTCCACGTCGCCGCGCCGCTCCCAGGGTCGAGCGCGATCACCTGGTTGAAGGGCGTGGTCAGATACAGCGTGCCATCGATCAGGATCGGCGTCGCCTCGAATGCCGCCTTGTCGTTGAGCGCGGTCTTCGGCTCGAGCGCGCCGGTCCGATACGACCAGGCTACGCGAAGCCTCGTGACATTCGTCCTCGTGATCTGTCGCAGTGGTGAGTAGCGTGTGCCGCCGGCGTCGCCCCCGTACGCGGTCCACGTCTGGCCAGCCAGTACGGTGCCGGTGGTGATCGCCAGCAGGATCGTGAGCGCAGTCTTCATGCGCCCATTCTCACGGCGGAGCCTGAAACGACCTACGTCAGCGGGACGAGCGGGCCTGT
The DNA here is from genome assembly GCA_937880585.1 of uncultured Acidobacteriota bacterium. GTDB lineage: Bacteria > Acidobacteriota > Vicinamibacteria > Vicinamibacterales > SCN-69-37 > CALFMR01. Next base: position 1,280 of record CALFMR010000278.1, on the reverse strand, counting down.
CGCAGGGATGACGCGGCCCGGGCGGTTCTGAAGCGACGCGTCCACGTCAGCTCGCGCCCGTCCTTGAGCACGATCAGCCGTTCGCCGTGGAACCACGGCTGCAGCTCCTTCACGCTGTCGAGATTCACGAGCTGCGATCGGTTGACGCGCACGAACTGATCGGGATCGAGCTGGCGGACCAGTTGGTCGAGCGTCGTGCGGACGGTGTAGACGTTGCCGGCCGCGTGGAGGTCGACATAGTTGCCGGCCGCCTCCGCCCAGTCGATGCGCTCGACCGGAAGGAAGATCTCCATGGTGTGTGTCTGCACGAGCAGGCGCCTGAGGAATGGCCGCGTCCGGTCGGGCATCGCCGGTGCCGTTCGCAGCCGGACTTGTTCCTTGGCACGATCGAGCGCTCGATCGAAGCGTTCCGGATCCACCGGCTTGAGCAGATAGTCCAGCGCCTCCGCCTCGAAAGCCCGCAGCGCGTGATGTTCGTGCGCCGTGAGGAAGACGACGTGAAAGTCACGCGGCGCGGGCGCGGCGTCGAGGACACCGAAGCCGTCGATCCCCGGCATCTGCACGTCGAGGAAGACCAAGTCGGGCGCGAAGTCGCGCAGCGCCGCGATCGCCTCCTCGCCGGAGCCGGCTTCGCGGATCTCGCCGATGTCCGCGTCGTGCTCGAGGCCACGACGCACTTTTCGCCGCGCTGGCGGCTCGTCGTCCACAATCAGCACACGGATCATGTCCGGTAGGGGACCACGACGGAGACGAGCAGGCCGCCGCCATCGCAGTTGTCGAAGGCGAGACGGTGCTCGCGGCCGTACAGCCGTTCCAGGCGCTCGGCCGTGTTCGACAGCCCGGTGCCACGGCGTACCTCGCCATTGGGCAGGCCGGGGCCGCGGTCGCGGATACGAACGTGAGTGTGCGAACCGTCGCGCTCCGCGAGCAGCGTCACGTTCACCGCGTGCGAGCGGGGATCGGCCCCGTGCCGGATCGAGTTCTCGATCAGTGGCTGCAGGAGCAGATGCGGGACGAGCGCCGTCTGGACGTCCGGCGCGATCCGGAGGTCGACGCGGAGCGTGTCTTCGAACCGCCGCCGCATGATGTTCAGGTAGAGCTCCAGCGTTTCGATCTCGCGTGAGAGCGGCACGAGCTGCGCGTCGGCGTCGGTGATCGTGCGGCGGAGCAGATCGCTGAGGCCGGCGATCAGGGCGTCGGCCTTGCCCGGATCCTCGTAGACCACCGCCGAAATCGTGTTCAGGGTGTTGAAGAGAAAATGCGGCTGGAACTGCAGGCGG
>CALFMR010000277.1 GCA_937880585.1 uncultured Acidobacteriota bacterium | reverse complement strand
GCCGTGCTGGCGGTGCTCGGCGCGGATCCGCCGGTCACGCGTGACGAGCTCGCGCTCCTCGAACGGGCGTCGGTCGAGACGCGCGAGTTCGTGTTCGTCATCAACAAGGCGGACAAGCTGAGCGATGCCGAGCTCGTCGACGTGCAGGTCTTCACCGCGCGTCTCTTGGCGGATCGGCTCGGTCATCCCGGCGCGCGCGTCTTCATCGTCAGCGCGGCCGAGCGGCTCGCCGGTGAGCGCACGCGCGACTGGGATCGGCTCGAGGCCGCGCTCGTGGCGCTCGGCGCGGACGGACGAACGGCCGCGCTCGGCGCGCACGTCGAGCGTGCGGCCGATCGCCTGGAGCGGCAGGTGCGGTACGCGCTCGAGGAAGCCGAAGCCGCGCTCGACGCGCCCGCGGCCGTGATGGCGCAGCGCATCGCCGACCTGCGCCGCCACGTCGACGAAGCGACGCGCGCGGCGGCCGACGTCAGTCTGCTGCTCGCCGCCGAACAGGGCGCCATCATCCGCCGCATTCGCGAAGATGCCGAGGCCGCGCTGGCTGGCGCGCGCGATGCCGCCACACGCGAGTTGCGCGCGGCCATCACGACCGCCTCCGATGCCGGCACGGCGCGGCTCCGGCAGGTGGCGTTCACGGCCGCGGCCGAAGCCGCGCGTCATGCGGTCGAGCCGCAACTCGTCGCGCTCGAACATCTTGCCGCCGACGCATACCGGCAGGCGTCCGCGCGGTTCGTGCAGGTGGCGAACGAACGGCTGGCGCCGTTCGCCCGCGCGCTGCCCGCGCTGGCCGCCATGCCGCCCGTCGAATTGCCAGCCGATCTTGCCGGCCGGCGCCGCTTCTATTTCACCGATCTGCTGTCGCTCACCGCCGCGCGGCCGTGGCAGTTCGCGCTCGAACATCTCGGCTCGCACCGCAGCCGCCAGGCGCGCGTGCTCGCTCGCGCCACGGCGTATCTCGACCGTCTCATCGACACCAACATGAGCCGCGCGATTCATGATGTCGACGACCGTCTGGACCAGAGCCGGCGCGCGCTCGACATTGAAATTCGCGCGCGCCTGGCCGAGGTCGTGCCGGCGGCGGCACGCGCGCTCGCCCGCGCCGGCGAGGTGCGCGCGGAAGGCGAACGGGCCGTCGCGGCCGAACGGGCGCGGTTGGCGGCGATCCGTCAGCGCCTGGCGAGTGAGGACGCGGCATGGCTCACGATGGATCCAATAGTGGAGGCACAGTCGTGAGTAGCGCCGTCACTGAACGCCACGTTCGCCCGTCGCGCTGGCTGAACCGCAATGTCGTCGCCATGGCGCTGACGAGCCTCCTGAGCGACTGGGGACACGAGATGGCCACCGCGGCGCTGCCGGGCTTCGCGGCGGTGCTGGCGATGGGGCCCTTCGCACTCGGCGCGATCGAAGGTGTCGCCGATGCGTTGTCGAGTGCCGTCAAGTTGTGGGCCGGCCGCTGGAGCGATCGATCGCGGCATCGGAAGGCCGTCGCGACGTCCGGCTACGTGCTCACCGGTGCGTCGAAAGCCCTCTTCGCGCTCGCGCATGGCTGGCCGATCATTCTCGTCGGACGTGTCGTCGGCTGGTTCGGTCGCGGCATCCGCGGACCCGTGCGCGACGCCATGCTCGCCGAGTCCGTGCCGGTCGCGCAGGTTGGCCGCGCGTTCGGTTTTCATCGCGCGGGCGACACGATCGGCGCGCTCCTCGGTCCAGCGACGACCCTCGTGCTCCTCGCGTGGCAGCAGCCGCACGAGGCGACCTATCGCACGATCTTCGTCCTCACGCTCGTACCCGGTCTCGCGTCTGCCCTTGTCTTTGGCGCATGGACGGAGGATCCGCGCCCTCGGCTGCGACCCACGATCGTGCCCGTCGTCGATGACACGCCATCGCGCGTGTCGTCCTCCGCGTATCACCGCTTTCTCTCCGGCGTCGCGCTCTTCGGCCTCGCGGACTTCGCGCCCACACTGCTGATGTTGCGCGCGAGTGCCGTGCTGACGCCGGCGATGGGGGCAGGAGCTGCCGCGACGGCGGCCGTGGCCCTCTACACGTTGCGGAATGCCGTCGAAGCGGTCGCTGCGTATCCGGCTGGCGCGCTGAGCGATCGCCTGCCTCGAACCGCCGTGCTCGCGGGTGGATACGCCTTGCTCATCGTCGTCGCGGCCGGCGCCGCGTGGCCGGTTGCGTCACTCGTGTTCTTCGCCGCGCTGTTCGCCTTGTCCGGCGTCCTCGCCGGCGTGCAGGACGTCGTCGAAGGCGCGAGCATCGCCGCGCTCGTGCCGGTGCACCGCCGCGGCTCGGCGTATGGTGCGCTCGCCGCGATCAACGGCGTCGGCGATTTCTGCTCGAGCGTCGTCATCGGCGTGCTGTGGACATGGTGGTCGGCTGCCGGCGCGTTTGGCGTGGCCGCTGCGTTCGCCGTGGCAGGCTCCGTCGTCATGGCGACCGTGCCCCGATCGAGGACCGCGCGATGAGTGGCGGGGCGCGCGCAGGTGGCGGGCCGCCGCACGCGAAGCGGCATCGGCTGGTCGTGATTGCCGGCAGTTTCGCGACGGCCATTGCGGCCGGACTCATCGTGCCGCGCATCATCCCGGCGCCGGCGAACGAAATCGTCTCGCTCGGCGTCATCTGGGCGGCGTTCTATCCGGTGGCGCGTCTCAATCCGGCGATGCCGTGGTGGACGCACTGGAGCCGCGGCGTTGTCGTCCTGCTCGGCGCGATGTTCGTGCGGTATCTCCTTCAGCACTGACCGCGCCTCGCCTCGCATCGAACCAATGCCTGCGAGCGTTCACGCCGCTGATGGAGCTCGCGTTCGCTGGAAGAACGATCGGAGATTGCCCGTGACCACCTCACCGTCGATGTCAAACCCTTCGTGGATGTTGGTTGCGGCCGCCGCAACCGATGTCGGCCGCCGCCGTGCCGTCAACGAGGATGGCGTGTGCAACCGGCCCGATCTCGGCCTGTTCATCGTCACCGACGGCATGGGCGGAGAAGCGGCAGGCGACGTCGCGTCGCGGTTGGCGATCCAGTCGATGACGACGTTCGTCGTCCACACGCACGATCCCGACATCCAACGCGCGTGGCCAGTGCCGTATGACGACGCGCTCGGTCGCAGCGGCAATCGGCTGAACGCCGCCTTTGTCGTCGCCAATCGTCGTATCGCCGCCGCGACGGCCGTCGATCCGACGCTCGAGGGCATGGCGACGACGGCCGTGGCCGTGCTCCTCGCGGACGGCGATGCCGCGGTCGCGCACGTCGGTGACAGCCGCTTGTACGTATGGCGAGGCGACCGGCTCAGTCTCGCCACCGCGGATCATTCCCTCGTTGGCGAACAACTGCGAGCCGGGATGATCGACGAAGCGCAGGCGCGCCGGCATCCGTGGCGTCACGTCGTCACGCGCGCGTTGTCCGGCCAGTCGGAACTGCAGGTCGACGTCGCGTCCTACCGCGTCGAGTCCGGCGATCGGCTGCTGCTGTGCTCGGACGGCCTGTCCGGCGTCGTCGACGACGAGACGATGGCGGCGATCCTCGCGCGCGACGAGACGACCAGCGCGCGGTGCCACGCGCTCGTCGATGCTGCCAACGCCGCGGGCGGGCCCGACAACATCACGGCGATCGTCGTCGATGTCGAGTGAGGGCCGGCGCGTCGCCGGCGGCTAGCCCGATCCACCGTTCGCCCGCGGTTCCCGGCCGTTCGTCACAAAGTGCGCCATGCGAGCCGCGCGTTGGCGATGATGATGGGCGTGCGCAAATACTGGGCGCTGCAGCTCGCCGGCTGGGGCGCGTACTCATGTATCGGCATCCTCATCAACCTGACGAACGGTGCGCGCCTGGGGCCACTGCTCGTCACCCACGTGTGCTTCATCGCCGCCAGCATCGGCCTGACGCATCTCTTGCGGTCGGCCATTCATCGCCGGCGAACGCCGGACGTACCGATTGCCAGGATGTGGCCATTCCTGACTGCGTGTGTGCTAGGCATCAGCGTCGTTCAGCTCCTGCTCGTCATCGGAATGAACGTGGTCCTGACCAGCGGCCGGTGGCCGTTGACCTCCGTGGTCGCGCTCTGGTGGGGGCTGCTGCTCGCAACCGGGATCTGGGCCGTGCTCTACGTGCGCTTCGCCGAACGCGACCGTCACGCGGCGCGCGAGCGCCAATTGCAGTTGACGCTGCACGAGGCCGAACTGCGCGCGCTCGAGGCGCAGATCAATCCGCACTTCCTCTTCAATTCGCTCAACTCGATCCGTGCGCTGGTCGTCGTCGATCCGCCGCGAGCGCAGGATATGCTGACGCGCCTTGCCAACGTGCTGCGCAACACGCTGCGGCACGATCGGCAGCACACGGTGACGCTCGCCGTCGAGATGCAGGGCGTGGACGATTATCTGGCCCTGGAGGCCGCGAGACTCGACGAACGCCTGCGCGTGGAATGTTCGATCGACGCCGCGGCAGCGGACTGTGCGGTGCCGCCGCTCCTCGTGCATACGCTGGTGGAGAACGCCATCAAGCACGGCATTGCCGTGGCGCCCGCCGGCGGCGTCCTCGTCGTGCGGGCACGTGTCGACGGCTCGATGCTACAGCTCGACGTCGAGAACACGGGCCGCCTCTCGCGTGGCGAATCGTCGGGCAGCCGTCTCGGCTTGACGAACGTGCGCGAGCGGCTGCGATTGCTGTACGACGGCCGCGCGTCGGTGACGCTCGGCGAGCGGCAGGGCATGGTCACGGCAACCGTCCGGATTCCCTGCGGCGCGTGACGTGATGAGGGCGTTGATCGTCGACGACGAGCGGTTGGCGCGTGTGGAACTGCGCCGACTGCTCGAGCCCCATACGCATATCGAAATCGCCGGCGAAGCCAGGACGGTCGACGAGGCCCTGGTGTTGATACGGGCCGTTCACCCGGACGTGCTCTTTCTCGACATCGAGATGCCGGGTGCGAGTGGCTTCGATCTGCTCGAGCGCCTGGATGGAGACGTGCCGCACGTCATCTTCACGACCGCATTCGACCAGCACGCCGTGCGTGC
>CALFMR010000276.1 GCA_937880585.1 uncultured Acidobacteriota bacterium | reverse complement strand
ACGGCGGCGGAAGTCGCGGACACTGCAGCCGCCGCGCGCGGCCGTTGTCATCCGCCATCGTCAAGGCGAGCCGCGGCTGCAGCGGTGCAAGACCATCCGATCCGATGCGCCTGAGAAACGCGTAGGTGTCGCGATAGCAGCCGAAGAGGACGTGCTGTCCGTTGTCGACACGCTCACCGGTCTCGCGATCCTCGAACGCGGTCGTCCGACCTCCGAGCCGCGGCGCCGCTTCGAGTACGACAACGCGCCGACCCACGTCGGCCAGCCGCGCGGCCGCGCTGAGGCCAGCCACGCCGGCGCCGATGACGACGACGTCCGCGCGCGTGGGCAGCGGCTCGGCGCTCATGCGCGAGTCTCGGTCGCCGCGACGCGCGCGCCTCGCCTGCGCGTGCGCCACCACGTCGCCAGCGCGATGCGTGCCTGGGCAGGTCGCGGCACGCGGACGAGGTCGCCGAACACGTCGTAGCGCGCGGCCTCGATGCGATGCAGGAGATCGAAGTAAATGGCGCGCATGATCTCGGCGGCGACGAAGCGCGACGCGTCATCCGCCGGCAGCGCCGCGATCGCGCGCGCGAAGAACTCATGTGCGCGCGACGCGTGATGCTCGAGCGCGCGGCGCAGCGGCTCGTCGCGAAGCCCGCTGCCGGGCGCGGCGACGGCGCGCGCAATGTGGTCCTCGGTGCACCCGAAACGCGCCAGATCCTCCACAGGCAGATACACGCGCCCTCGGCGGTAGTCGACGCCGACGTCGCGCAAGATGTTCGTGAGCTGCAGAGCGACGCCGAGATCGCGGGCATAATCGAGCGCGCGACGATCACGGTAGCCGAAGATCTCCACGCAGACGAGACCGACCGCCGACGCCACGCGATGACAGTACGGCTCGAGATCGGCGAACGTCTCGTAGCGGCGCGGTGTGATGTCCATCGCTACGCCGTCGATGAGCGCTTCGATCTGCGCGCGCGGCAGATGGAACGGCTCGATGAACGGCTGGAGCGCGCGGCCCTCGGACGTCGCGGGCTCGCCGCCCGAGTACATCCGGTCCACCTCACGCCGCCATTCGTCGATCGCGAGCGCCGCGCGTGCCGGATCCGGCTCCAGATCGACCGCGTCGTCGACGCCCCGGCAGAAGTCGAAGAACGCCGTGAGGGCGCGACGCTCGGCCTTCGGCAGGACCAGAAAGGAATAGTAGAAGCTCGTCTTGCGCGCCATCCGCGTCCGATCCTACCCGTCCCGGTCGACGAGCGATCGCGACGACCAGTGCCACGTGATCGCCTCCCAGGCGATCGACGCCGCGTCCGGCCACCCGAGCGTGGGCCGTGCGTGGAAGACGTCGAAGCCGGCGTCCTCCAACGCGTCGAGGATCCGCATGCCGCCGAGCCAGGTCGCGCGCAGTTCCCATCTGAGACGTCCGCGCACGTCGCCGATGACCGCCCGGCCCTGGCCAAACAGCTCGCGCGTGGGGGCGGCGACGCACGCGAGCGCCGCGCGCCAGGCCGGCGTCAACTCGCCGCGCGCCAGATCGGCTTCGTCCGCGCCGACTTCACGGGCGACCGCGAGCGGCACGTACAGGCGGCCGCGGTGCCAGTCGGACTCGACGTCCTGCCAGAAGTTGGTCAGCTGCAGCGCCGTGCACAGCGCGTCGGCGTGTCTGTCGATGGGACCCGGCGCATAGCCGCACACGCGCAGCACGAGCCGCCCAACCGGGTTGGCCGACCGCCGGCAATAGTCGAGGAGATCGCGCCACGAATCGTAGCGATGGACGACGACGTCCTGTCGAAAGGCGCTGAGCAGGTCGTGAAAAAGCGCCGCGTCCAAGTGACACTCGCGCATCGTTTCCGCGACCGCGGTGAAGATCGCCGCGTGATTCGATCCGTCGTCGTCGACACGACCCGCGGCCGCGGCGTCGAGGCGCGCGCCCCAGGCGTCGAGATCGGCGAGCCGATTGGCGGGCGGTCGCTCGCCTTCGTCGGCGATGTCGTCGGCCACGCGCGCGAACGCGTAGATGGCCGCGATGTGACGCCGCGCCGCACGCGGCAGGAGCGCGGAAGCGACGGGAAAATTCTCGTAGTGCTGCCGCGCGAGGCGGAAGCACACGTCGTAGGCGATGGCGCTTACCACTCGAGCTCGGGCACACCCGCGCGCGCGTTCACGGCGCGCGCCATGGTGAAGAGCAGGTCGGAAAGACGGTTCACGTACGTCAACGCGATCGGATACGCCTCCTCGCCAAGCGCCGCGATGCGTCGTTCGGCGCGACGGCACACGGCGCGCGAGAGATGCAGCCAGGCGCCCGCCTCGGTCCCGCCCGCGAGGATGAACTTTCGGAGCGGTGCGAGTTCGGCGTCGAAGGCGTCGACCCATCTTTCGAGACGCGTCACGTCGTCGGGACCGAGCGTGGCCTTTG
>CALFMR010000275.1 GCA_937880585.1 uncultured Acidobacteriota bacterium | reverse complement strand
TGCTCGCCGGGCTGCTCTTCGTCGTCGCCGCGCGGATGGGCGAATGGCATGAGATTCCGCTGCTCCTCCGGCAGACAAAGACCGACGTCAGCGTGTGGCTGGCGACGTTCGCGCTCACGGTGTTCGCGGATCTCACCGTCGCCGTCGAAGTCGGCATGATCCTCGCGGCGCTCCTGTACATCCGGCGCGTGTCGAACACGACGACCGTGACGCGCGTCACGGCGGCGTATCTGGAAGAGGGACGTGAGCACGTCCTGCAGGATCAAGTCATCCCGGACTACGTGGCCATCGTCCGCATCCACGGACCGTTCCTGTTCGGCGCGACCGACAAGCTCGAGGCCCTCGTCGAGACGCTGGATCCGCACATGACGATCATTGTCGTCCGGCTGCGCAACATGACTGCGATCGACGCCACCGGCGTCCGCGCGCTCGAGGACGTCGTCGCGCGGCTCGGCGCGACGGGGCGGACGGCCATCTTCTGCGGCGCGCGTGAGCAGCCGAGCGCAGTGCTCCGCCACACGGGCTTCGCCGCGACCGCGGGCGAGCTCAACATCTGTCCCAACATCCGCGCGGCGCTCGTCCGGGCCCGCCAGATCCACGAAGCGGACGCACACGCCGCGCGTCCGATCGCCGGCTGACACGCGGCGCTGAACCTCGCGCGCCTTGACCCGCGCGCGCGAATCCGTTACACATGCGTCGGCCATCACACGGCCGGCCGGAGCGCGCCGTCATTTCGCGCTCGAGGAGTCTTCATGTCCCTGCCTCGACGACACGCCCTTCAGATGATGTTGACTGGTGCCGGAGCACTTGGCGTCCTGACGCCACGTGCGCTCGCCGCCGAGGAGACCGCGGCGCAGGCAACGCGTGCGACGCCCATCCCGCGCATCCGGGACATCTCGGTCATCGAGACCGCGCCGGCGGGCGTCCGCCTGAGCGTCGTGAAGATCACGACCGACCAGGACGGCCTCCACGGCTACGGCTGCGCGACCTTCACGCAGCGCGCCGATCTCGTGAAGCCGGCCGTCGAGCGGTACCTGAAGCCGCTGCTCGTCGGCAAGACGACCGATCGCATCGAAGACATCTGGCAGGCGTCCTACGACAGCTCGTACTGGAAGAACGGGCCGGTCCTGAACAACGCGATCAGCGGCGTCGATCAGGCGCTCTGGGACATCAAGGGCCGCCGCGCGGGCATGCCGGTCTACGACCTGCTCGGCGGCAAGTGCCGTGAGGCCGCCGCCTGCTACGGGCACGCGTCGGGCAACGAAATTCCGCAGGTCATCGAAAGCGCGAAGCGCTACATCGCCGACGGTTTCCGGCACGTCCGCGTCCAGGTTGGCGTTCCCGGAATGGACGGCTATGGCGCGGGTGCCGGCACCGCGAAGGTCGAGGCGCTGCACGACGGCCCGGTGTTCGAGCCGGCCGCCTACATCCGCCGCGCGCTGCAACTCTTCGACGCGTGCCGGACCCAGCTCGGCGAGGAAATCGAGCTGCTGCACGACGTCCACGAACGCGTGACGCCGAACCAGGCCGTCCAACTCGCGAAAGACGTCGAGAAGTTCCGGCTGTTCTTCCTCGAAGATCCGCTCTCACCCGAGGATCTCGATTACTTCCGTCAGATCCGCCAGCAGTGCGCGACTCCCATCGCGATGGGCGAGCTCTTCAACAACCCGCACGAGTGGCTGCCGCTCGTCGGCGAGCGGCTGATCGACTACATCCGCATGCACGTCTCACAGGTCGGCGGACTGACGCCGTGCCGGAAGATCGCGGCGATGGCCGAGCTCTACGGCGTGAAGACCGCATGGCACGGTCCCGGCGACGTCTCGCCCGTCGGTCACGCCGCGAACGTGACGCTCGACGTCGCCTGCTACAACTTCGGCATCCAGGAATACACGCCATTCAACGAGCGCGTGCAGTCCGTGTTCAAGGGCTGCCCGGTGATGAAGAACGGCTATCTGTATCCGAACGATGCGCCCGGTTGGGGCATCGAAGTGGACGAAACCGCGGCGGCCTCGTTCCCCTTCGGCAAAGAGACCGGCGAGCGCGGCCGGCTGAACGGCGGCTGGGGCGAAGTCCGGCGAAGCGACGGCACGATCATCAAGCAGTAGGGGAAGAGGGTTCCGGGGTTCCGGGTTGGAGGTTCCCGGGGTTCTGCTCCTGGGGTTCCGGGTGCGGGTTCCGGGTGCGGGGCGGCGCGGTCTTGGGGGCTCACGCTCGGCGTCTCTCCAGGAAGCCTCGGCCTTCGAATATCGCGGGCATCGCTCTTGTGATTCGTGCGGCCCGCGTCGTCGACTGCTTGGCTGCGGCGAAGTGGTACAAGTAACTTCTCTGCCGACCCGGCGTCAGCGATTCGAAGGCGCGTTTGAAACGCGGATCTCTTCCGAACATCTGCTTCAGCTCATCGGGGACCGGAAAATCGGCGGTCGTCCTCGGCGTCATCCGTCGTCCAGCCTTCTCGACGGCGATGGCCTCGCGTACGTACGCCTTGATAGTCGCCGCCTTCGCCGTGATGTCCTTCGCGCTGGTGAACTTCATCACGCGCCCCGCGTGTACCTGGCCGAGCTGCACGAGCATCTTCTTGGGGTCGGCCAGCAGGGCGCCTTGAAAGAAGCCCAGCGCGAAGTACTCCTTGAAGCCCTGCATGATGACGACGTTCTTGCCATCCACGGTGTAGGTGGGCTTGCCCCACTTACACTCCTCCGTCATCGCAAGGCCGGCAAGCACTCGCCGCATCGCCGCGATCTCCGCCTCCCACTGCTCCCGATACGTCATCTCCATGCGCGCACCTCGCGACCTTCACCGGACCCGCAGCGGTGTCGTTCGTCGTCGACGGCTAGATGTCGATCTTGTAGTCCAGGCGGATTTCGTCGCCGTGCATGCCGCGGAAGCCCCAGTCGCTCGCGGGGACTTCCTGGATGCAGATCTCGACGTCGCGCGGCTCGATGCCGATGCGCTCGTGAATGCGATCGAAGAGGAGTCGCACGAGCTTCTTGCGCGCCTCGACCGTTCGCCCCTCGATCATCGTGATCTCGATGATCGTGTACGCGTCCGTCCGGCCGTCGGGACGACGCACGTTCTCCGCGTCCATCGGAAAGAACCGGTGCGCGCGCTTGTCGCGTGGAAATTGCAGCGCCTCGACGACGCAGTCGTGAATGACATCGGAGAGCGCGTCCCGCACCGGGAGCAGGCGCTCCGCGATCCCGTACACCTTGACTTGAGCCATGGCTGAGTGCCTTTCGCCGGCCGCCGCGACGGCGGTGCGAGGGGCATTCTACGACGCCGGCCGCCGGCTGCTACGACCGGCCCGGCCGGGACGCCGCTTCCCCGTCGATCGCCGCCAACTGCGCCTCGATGTCGCGCCGTGCGCGCTCGAGCATCGCGCGGTAGCGCGGCTCCTGAGCGACATCGAGGTCCTGAAGGATCCGAGCGCGACACAACTGCGCGTGCGCGCGACGGGCCTGTCGCTCGCGCTCGGCTGGCGACGTTTCGTCTGGAGCAGAAGAGCTGTCGGTGGCGGAGGCATCGATCTGGGCTTCAACCGACTTGCTGTCCCATCCTCGAGCCATGACCGTTTTCTAGAATACAACCCTCGCGCGGGCGGACCGACGCGCGATCACTGCGCCGCGCGCGCGAGCCGCAGCGACGCCCAATACTTGAGCGGCTCCTGCCGGCCTTCCGAGAACTGTCCGCCATTGAAGCCGCCCGTGCCGATGCCGCCGATCCGGCCACCGAGCGGGCCCATCGGCCGGCCGCCGCGACCGCCTCCCATGCGGCCGCGCGGTGCCGGAGACGCGACCGATTCCAGGCCGATGCCGATCGTCGCCCCGGGCGCCGCGCCGACGGCATACAGCCGGCTGCCGTCCTTCGCGAGCGGTACTTTCAATTCGTAGGTCAGCACGCCGCGGTCTTCGATCGCCGCCAACTCCACGCCGAGCGAGGGATCGAGCCGGACGAGATGGCGCTCCTTCTTGCCAGGACCGTAGACGTCGAACTGCGTGATCGACGTGGCCGGCTCGGGCAAGAGCACGCCTTCGGTCGGCGGAGCCAGCCGGCGCGGTCCAGCGCCTCCAGGTTCGACGACGCCCGGGATGCCGATGCCGAACGTCTTTTTCTTGTGATCGGTCGCATCGAGCCAGACGATGAGGCCCTGCGCCAACGTCTGTCGAAGGGTCTGATCGCTCGTCGTCGCGATGACGTAGAGCGCGTCGGCATCGTTCTCGACCCCGACGGCCGGGCCGTCCTCGATGACGGCGAGCGGACCCCACTCCGTGTTCTCGCCGTCGACGTGAATGTCCTTTGTGCGCCACTGACTCGCGAGCGCTTGATCGGCCGCGCGCACAGACGAGGCCGGCAGCGCCACGGCCGCGGCCAGCGCACCACAGGCGGTCCAAATCCAGGGACGAACCAGACGCGAAATGGAAGACATGAAGACGCTCCGGCAGGCACCCTCCATTAGAGCACCGATGCCGCGTACGTTTATCCTGAAGGCATGCCCGACGAAGCTCCTGTTCGCGACGCCGACGCCACTGCTGGTGCGGCGGCGCTCAATCGGCAGGCGTCGGTCCTCATGAAGCGCGGGATTGCCTGTCTCGAGGCGGGAACGACTGCGTCGTGGACCGAGGCCATCCCCTTCTTCGAGCGCGCCATCGAGATTCGGCGCGCCTTGCCGCTCGATCGCAATCCGATGTTCCGCTACGGTCTCGCCGCGGGCTGGATGAACCGGGCCGATGCGCTCACGCGGCTCGGTGGCGCCGAGAACCTCGACGCTGCCATGACGTCGTACGACGAAGCGATCGCGGTGCTCAACGCGATGAACCTCGACGCATCGCCGCTCTTCCGGCGGCGCTTCGCCATGGCGTGGCAGAATCGCGGACTCACCGCAGAGCGACACGCCAGGCTGACCGAAGCCGCGCGATCCTTCGACGCCGCGATTGCCGCGCTCAGCGTCGAGGCGGCCGACGCCATTGACGATCGCAACGTGATTCTCGCCGTGGCCTGGACGAATCGTGCGCGCGTGCACGCCGCGGCCGATGAAGCCGTACACGCGCGGCGGAGCGCCCACACCGCGCTCTCGCTCGTACGGGACCGCGAACACACCGAGGCACTGGCCGCCGAAGCGGGCCTCACCGCCCGCCACGTGTTGTGTCAGGCACTCGCGCGGGCGATCGAGGGTCACGATGGACCCGCGCCTCCCGACGCGCTGGCCGACGCGACCGACGCCGTTGACGACGGGATGGCGCTC
>CALFMR010000274.1 GCA_937880585.1 uncultured Acidobacteriota bacterium | reverse complement strand
GGATGGCGTCCTCACCGACGGGACCGTCACGATCGACGCGGCCGGTGGCGAGCACAAGACCTTCCACATCCGCGATGGCCTGGGGATCGTCTGGGCGCGCCGCGAGGGGCTGGACGTGGGATTTTTGAGCGGACGGCCGTCACCGGTGACCGAGCGACGCGCCGAGGAGCTGGGCGTGCGCATCGTCTCGCAATGCGGTCCGGACAAGGGCCGCGGCTACGCGGAACTGGTCGCCGCGCGCCATCTCGACGATGCGGACGTCGCGTATATGGGGGATGACCTGCTCGACCTGCCGGTGTTCCGACGCGTCGGCTTGACGGCCGCGCCTGCCGATGCCGTCGAGGACGTCCGCGCCCGGGCGCACTGGGTGAGCCGATTCAACGGCGGCCGCGGCGCGGTGCGCGAGTTCGTCGAGCTGCTCCTCGCGGCGCGCGGCGCCTGGACGGATCTCGTCCGGACCTACGTCGACTGAGCCATGGCCCACTACGGACTGGTCTTCGTCGTGCTCGCCGCGATCCTCGTCGGCCTCGCCGCCGGCAAGGCATGGGAGCGCTACAAGCTCGTCGAAGGACGATGGATCGATCGCCGCCGCATCAGGCAATCGCCCCACTTCATTCTCGGACTGAATCATCTCGTCGCCGGCCAGGTGGATCTCTCCATTGAAGAGCTGGAGAAAGCGGCGGCGCTCGATCCGTCCGCTTTCGAGCTGCACCTCGTGCTCGGCAATCTGTATCGCGAGAAGGGCCAGGTCGGCCGCGCGGTGCAGGAACATCAGTCGCTGCTTCAGCGGCCGCGGCTCAACCGCGTCGAGCATACGAACGTCCTTCTTTGCCTCGGTCTCGACTACCGGCGCGGCGGCTTCGTCGATCGGGCGGTGGAAGCCTTCGCCGAGGTGCTGAAGCTCGACCCGGAGAACGAAACCGCGCTCATCAACATGGAGAAGCTACAGGAGGACCAGCACCAGTGGCAGGAGGCGTACGTGACGCGCCGCCGGCTGGCGCGCATCGCCGGGCCGCCCGACCAGCCGAAGTCGCAGCTCATCCTTGCGTTCCTCGAAACGGAGCTCGGTCTGCAGGCGCTGAAGGAAGGACGCGTCTCCGACGCGGTCCGACGGTTCGAGGC
This sequence comes from uncultured Acidobacteriota bacterium, assembly GCA_937880585.1. GTDB lineage: Bacteria > Acidobacteriota > Vicinamibacteria > Vicinamibacterales > SCN-69-37 > CALFMR01. Next base: position 1,997 of record CALFMR010000274.1, on the reverse strand, counting down.
GGCGATCGACCTCGACCCCGGCGTCATGCCCGCGTATCTGCACCTGGGCGATGCGCACGCGCAGCAGGGCGACCTGCCGGCCGCCATCGCGACGTGGGAACGCTCGATCGAACGGCAGCCGGACCGCGCGTATCTCGTGCTCGACCGGCTCGAACACGGCTACTCGACGATGGGCTCCGGCCAGCGCTTCGAGGATCTGTGTCAGCGGCTCATCGCTGCATCGCCGCGCGAATGGCGCGCGCGTGCCGCGCTCGCCCGGCACCTGGTGAATCGTGGGCAGACGGGCACGGCGCTCGAGTTGCTCTTCGAGGCGCTCGAACACAACCCGCACGCACTTGCCATCCATCAGTCGATCTGGGCCGCGCTCTCGGCGCTCGACCTCCCGCGGCACCTCGTGGCACGCTACGTCGAGATTACGCGCCAGTCGGTCTTCTATCTCGACCCGCACGTCTGCGTGCGGTGCCGGTATCGCAGCACGGAGCTCATCTGGCAGTGCCCGCACTGCCATGAATGGAACACGTTCGTCGAGGAGCGCATCACGCCGGCGACCGACACCGAGGCCGAAATCCCCGCGGGCCTCGCGCGCTGACGATGGCGGCGCCCGTGCTTCGCGTGGCGCTCACGGGCGGCATCGCCACGGGCAAGTCGTACTGCCTCGGCCGCTTCGCGGCACTCGGCGTGCCGACGATTGACGCGGATGCGCTGTCGCACGCGGTGGTTGCTCCCGGCACAACGGGACTCGCGGCCGTCGTCGCCCGTTTCGGGAAGGATGTACTCGGCGCGAACGGCGGGCTCGATCGCGCGGCGCTCGGCGAGGTCGTCTTCGCCGACGCCTCGGCGCGGGCCGATCTCGAGGCCATCATCCACCCGCTCGTGTACACGCGCATCAGCGAGTGGTTCGCGACCCTAGACGTGAACGCGAGGCCGAGCGCGAGCACGCCGGGATTTGCCATCGCGGATATCCCGCTGCTCTACGAAACAGGGCACGAACGCGACTTCGACCGCGTCGTCGTCACGGCCTGCTCGGCGTCAGTCCAGCAGCAACGCCTGGCCGACCGCGGCTTCTCCCCCGACGAAATCCGTCAACGCCTCGACGCGCAGATGTCCACCGACACCAAACGCGCCCGCGCGGACGTCGTCATCGACACGAACGGCAGCAAAGAAGTGACGGACCGGCAGGTCGCGGCCATCTTCGAGGCGCTGCGGCGTCAGAGGCAAGAAAGATGACACCGCGAGCCCCCCGAGCGTAGCGAGGGCGGCGAAGCGCCGTAGCGCTGGGGAAGGCTCAGGGCTCCGCAGAGAAGCGCTTAGCCGCCGCCGTCAGGGTGTTCGAGAGCAGCATGGCGATCGTGAGCGGACCCACTCCGCCCGGGACCGGGGACAGCGCGCCGGCGACGTTTGCGACTGACGGGTGGACGTCACCGACGACGGTCGAGCCGCGGGTGTCGAGGGTCGCGAGACGCGGGCTGTCGGCGCCGAAGATCTCGACGATGCGCGCGCGGTCGCTGACCGGCGTCGTACCGACGTCGATGACGGCCGCTCCTGGCTTGACCATGTCGGGCGTCACGAAGCCGGGCCTGCCGATCGCCGACACGAGAATGTCGCCCTGCCGCGTGACGGACGCGAGATCCGTCGTCCGCGAGTGGCAGACCGTTACGGTCGCGTTGCGCTGCAGCAGGAGGAGCGCCATCGGCTTGCCGACGATCTCGCTCCGCCCGATGACGACCGCGTGGCGGCCCGCAATCGTCACCTGTTCGCGATCGAGCAGCCGGATGACGCCCGACGGCGTGCATGGCGCGAGCACGGCGCGCCCCTGCACGAGCCGGCCGACGTTGACGGGATGAAAGCCGTCCACGTCCTTCTCCGGATCGATCAAATCGAAGACGGCGCGTTCGGCCTCTGGCCCCATTGCGGCGGGCAGCGGCGATTGCACGAGGATGCCGTCGCAGGCGGCATCCTCATTGAGTTGCCGGACGAGCGCGAGCACGTCGGCGAGC